>NZ_JAVUPQ010000001.1:0-241190 GCF_032029835.1 Escherichia sp. AM3
AATCGGTGGAGCTGCATGACAAAGTCATCGGGCATTATCTGAACATAAAACACTATCAATAAGTTGGAGTCATTACCTCCCCATCAATATGAATACTCTGAAGCTGGAAGTCAGCCGCTCAACCATTGATAGCCTGATTACGAAAGATCGTATGCGCGTCGATGTAGTAGTCGCTTTCTTTGTGCGGGTAAAACCTTCAGTAGAAGGGATTGCCACCGCTGCCCAGACGCTGGGGCAACGCACCCTGTCGCCTGAAGACTTACGTATGTTGGTTGAAGATAAATTTGTCGATGCCCTCCGTGCAACAGCTGCGCAAATGACCATGCATGAGTTACAGGATACCCGCGAGAACTTCGTGCAGGGGGTGCAAAATACAGTGGCAGAAGACCTGTCGAAAAACGGTCTGGAACTGGAGAGCGTTTCACTTACCAACTTTAACCAGACCTCGAAAGAACATTTCAATCCGAACAATGCCTTTGACGCCGAAGGTTTAACCAAACTGACTCAGGAAACAGAGCGCCGTCGCCGCGAACGTAACGAAGTTGAACAGGATGTAGAAGTTGCGGTGCGTGAAAAAAATCGCGATGCGCTATCGCGCAAGCTGGAGATTGAACAGCAAGAAGCGTTTATGACGCTTGAGCAGGAGCAGCAGGTTAAAACCCGTACTGCCGAACAGAATGCACGTATTGCGGCTTTTGAAGCTGAACGTCGTCGTGAAGCAGAGCAGACACGAATTCTGGCTGAACGACAGATTCAGGAAACAGAAATCGACCGCGAACAGGCCGTCCGCTCAAGAAAGGTTGAAGCTGAACGTGAAGTTCGCATTAAAGAGATCGAACAGCAGCAGGTCACCGAAATCGCTAACCAGACGAAATCGATCGCTATTGCCGCCAAATTGGAACAACAGTCCCAGGCAGAAGCGCGTGCTAATCTCGCACTTGCAGAAGCGGTAAGCGCCCAACAAAACGTAGAAACCACTCGCCAGACTGCCGAAGCCGATCGTGCTAAACAAGTTGCCCTAATCGCTGCCGCGCAGGATGCAGAAACCAAAGCGGTTGAACTGACCGTGCGGGCGAAAGCAGAAAAAGAAGCCGCAGAGATGCAGGCGGCGGCTATCGTTGAGTTAGCCGAAGCTACACGTAAAAAGGGTCTGGCGGAAGCAGAAGCACAACGTGCGCTGAACGATGCTATCAACGTACTTTCTGATGAACAAACCAGCCTTAAATTCAAACTGGCCTTGTTGCAGGCGCTGCCTGCGGTAATAGAGAAATCCGTTGAGCCGATGAAGTCAATCGACGGTATCAAGATTATTCAGGTCGATGGTCTGAATCGTGGCGGCGCTGCGGGTGATGCGAGTACAGGTAGCGTTAGTGGAGGAAACCTTGCAGAGCAGGCATTGTCTGCCGCCCTTTCTTACCGCACACAGGCACCGCTGATTGACTCCTTGCTCAATGAAATTGGTGTTTCAGGCGGCTCACTGACGGCATTGACTTCACCCTTAACCTCAACAACTCCCGTCGCCGAAAACGTAGAATAAATTTTCAGCTATGAACGTCCCTGGCACAAAAAGCCGGGGATTTTTTATATCTGCGTTCCGCTAAAAAGTGCAAATGATCAGGTTGTTGCAGCATTTTGCGTGACGGCTCGGGGAAGGCAAAACTGCATCAGAGAAAGCATTGCGTGGGGTCTGGCGCTCATCAACAATCGGGGAGTCAGCAGGGGGCTGAAACGGGAAAGCCCCTCCCGAAGAAGGGGCCTTACAGAAGGAAAGGGTTATGATGAAGCTCGTCATCATACTGATTGTGTTGTTACTCGTAAGTTTCGCAGCTTATTAACAGCCAATCAGAGGGGGGAGAAATCCTCCCTCACCCTTGTTCCTTTACTTTAGGTTGAAAAAAAATCAGCGTCAAGAAGGTTTCATTAACACATATCCCTGGCCCAAAAAGCCGGGGATTTTTTATATCTGCGTTCCGCTAAAAGGTGCAAATGCTCAGGACGTTGCAGCGTTTTGCGTGACCGCTCGGGGAAGGCAAAATTGCCTCTGGGAAAGCATTGCGCGGGGTCCGGCGCTCATCAACAATCGGGGGGCAGCAAGGGGCTGAAACGGGAAAGCCCCTCCCGAAGAAGGGGCCTTGTATAAGGAAAGGGTTATGATGAAGTTCGTCATCATACTGGTTGTGTTGTTACTGTTAAGTTTCCCGACTTACTAACAACTCATCAGAGGGGGGAGAAATCCTCCCTTACCCTTGTTCCTTTACTCTAGGTTGAAAAAACAACAGCGTCAATAGGCCTGCCATGTACGAAGCGAGATCTGTGAACCGCTTTCCGGTTAGCCTTTTTTATCCTGTTGGATCTTCTTGATGATGTTGGTCGTCGAGCAACCGTCTTCAAAGTTGAGCACCAACACTTCGCCACCATTGGCCCAGACTTCTTTACTCCCGGCAATCTCTTCTGGTTTATAGTCGCCGCCTTTCACCAGCAGATCTGGCAAGATCCCGGCGATCAAGCGCTGCGGCGTGTCCTCTTCAAACGACACTACCCAGTCGACCGCTTCCAGTGCGCCCAGCACAATCATACGCTGTTCGAGTGGGTTTACCGGGCGGGAATCCCCTTTCAGCCGTTTGGTGGAGGCATCGCTGTTGACGGCAACAATCAAGCGGTCACCCAGCTTGCGGGCATTTGCCAGATAAGAGACGTGCCCGGCGTGCAGGATGTCAAAGACACCGTTGGTCATCACCACTTTTTCACCACGTTTACGCGCTGCCGCTACGGCCAGCTTCAGTTCCTCTTCGGTCATCACGCCAAAGCCTGTATCTGCACGTCCACGTACAGCATTTTCCAGCTCGATCGGCGAAACCGTGGAGGTTCCCAGTTTGCCGACCACCACGCCAGCCGCCGCATTGGCAAAGAAGCAGGCTTCTTCCAGCGAATTACCCGCTGCCAGCGTTGCCGCCAGGACGCCAATCACCGTGTCGCCCGCACCGGTAACGTCATACACTTCCTGCGCTTGGGTTGGCATATGCAGCGGCGCTTTACCCGGTTGCAGCAGCGACATACCCTGTTCGGAACGGGTCACTAACAGAGCCGAGAGTTCGTAATCGGCAATCAGTTTCATGCCGCGCTCAACAATCTCTTCTTCGGTCTTACATTTACCGACAACAGCTTCAAATTCCGAGAGATTCGGCGTTAACAGCGTAGCGCCGCGGTAGCGCTCAAAATCGGTACTTTTTGGATCAATCAGCACCGGAACACCCGCTTTACGCGCCAGTTGGATCATCTGCTGTACGCTTGCCAGCGCACCTTTGGCGTAGTCAGAAAGCACCAGCGCGCCAATCGAACTCAGCGCCTGATTAATCCGCTCGTGCAGCGGCTGCGGATCAACACCTTCGAAACCTTCTTCAAAATCCAGACGGATCAGCTGTTGGTTGCGGGAAAGTACCCGTAATTTGGTAATGGTCGGATGCGTCGGTACAGAAACGAAGTCGCATTTGACGTTGACGTCGGCCAGAGATTTACTCAGCGCGCGCGCTGCATCGTCAATGCCCGTCAACCCGACCAGGCGTGCATTAGCACCGAGAGAAGCGATATTCATCGCCACGTTAGCCGCGCCGCCCGGACGTTCTTCGATGGTATTCACTTTAACCACGGGCACCGGCGCTTCCGGCGAGATACGACTGGTGGGGCCGTACCAGTAACGATCCAGCATCACATCACCAACCACCATCACTCCTGCACGTTCAAACTCTGGCAGCGTTACTTTCATTCCTGTCTCCTGAGAGATTCAAAATTTGCGCGCGATAATACCATACTTCATTCTTCCACCAGCCACTTCTGCCAGCTTGCCCGCACCAGTTCACGCTCTGCGGTGAAGCAATCCTCCGACACATGGCCCGGCAATTCCTGTAATGCCAGATGATGAAGTTCATCGCGAAGCGTAGTGTAAGCACGGGTCAGCGCCATCGCTTCCTGCTCTTCCATAATGTCGTTTTGCGCCAGTAGTTCCAGAATACGCACGTTGTCTGACCAGCGCGTTAACTTCGGTTTTTCATGAGCGTAGCGCAACACCAGATATTGGGTAATAAATTCGATATCGGTAATTCCCCCTTCATCAGCTTTGATATCAAAGCGATCGCGATGTTTATTGCCGAGATGAGCGCGCATTTTCTCGCGCATTTCCCGCACTTCCGTTTGCAGAGTTTTACCTTCACGCGGCAGCGTCATAATCTCGCGACGCACTGCGTCAAAGTGCGCGGTGAGCTGCGGATCGCCGTACACTACACGCGCACGCACCAGCGCCTGATGTTCCCACGTCCAGGCCTCGTTTTTCTGATAATCGGCAAATGCTTCTGCGGATGTCACCAGCATTCCCGCCGCCCCGGACGGACGCAGTCGAGCATCCACTTCATACAAAATGCCGGAAGAGGTACGCGTACTGAACAGATGCATAATGCGTTGCGCCAGACGCAGATAAAACTGCCGCCCGTCGATTTCCCGCTCACCGTCAGTCATCGCATCCATTGGGCAATCATGGAGGAAGATAAGGTCAAGATCGGAACTGTAGCCTAACTCCCAGCCGCCCAGCTTGCCGTAGCCGACCACCGCAAAACCACGCCCTTCGCGTTCGTTCAGGTGATTCGGCTTACCGTAGCGGGCAACCATTTGAACCCACGCCTGCTGAACGACGGCATCTATCATGGCTTCCGCCAGCCAGGTTAAGTGATCGCTCACTTTCATCACCGGTAGCGTACCGGCGATATCCGCTGCGGCGATGCGTAACAGCTGCGCCTGTTTGAACTGACGCAGCGCCTCAAGCTGTTGCTCTTCGTCATCTTCCGGCACGCGCAGCAAATACTGGCGCAACTCATCGCGGTAGGCATCGGTCGCCGTCGGCTGGTAAAGGGTGTTTGGATCGAGCAATTCATCCAGCAATAATGGATAACGCGCCAGCTGGCTGGCAATCATCGGCGACGCGGCACACAGAGAAATCAAATGTTTAAGCGCCGCGGGGAATTCACTGAGCAATTCTAAATAGGTGGTGCGGGTAACAATCCCCACCAGCAAGGCGGTAATGCGCGACAGCGTAACGGCAGCGTCTTCACGCGCACAGACATCACTTAGCAGATGCGGCATCAGATGGTCGAGCACCTGACGTCCTCGCGGCCCGATGGTGCGCTTATCCAGCTCTTTGCGGAAATCGGCAATCAGCGTTAGCACCTGTTTGCGATCATCCTCGCTAAGATGCGCCAGCACTGGCGTAGTGTCATCTTCCTGCAACGCATCCTGCCACAGCTCACGCCACTGTTCCGACAGCGACTCTTCCTGAGTTTCACTTTCATCGTCGCCAATCAATTCATTAAACACCCGGCGCACATTGGTCATATGTGCGGTCAGCGCCCCGGTCAGTTGCGGCCAGTCAGCAAAGTCCATCGCCCACGCCAGCCGCGCACGATTAAGCTCATCAGAAGGAAGCGTCTGGGTTTGTTCGTCGTTAATGCTTTGCAGCAGGTTTTCCAGACGCCGCAGGAACAGATACGCCGCTCGCAATTGTTCAGCATCGTTTTCAGAAAGCAGATGCAGCGCAGCAATGACGCTGAGCGTTGGCAGTAAAGAGCGCGACTGCAGCGACGGTTCGCGCCCACCGCGAATGAGCTGGAACACCTGAACGATAAATTCAATTTCGCGAATGCCGCCTGCGCCGAGTTTGATATTGTCGGTCAAACCACGTCGACGCACTTCACGGGCAATCATCCCTTTCATGTTGCGCAGCGACTGAATCACGCTGAAATCGATGTAACGGCGGAAAACAAACGGGCGCAGCATCGCACGCAACTCGTTAGCATAGACGCCTTCGCTATCGCCCATAATCCGCGCCTTGACCATCGCGTAACGCTCCCAGTCGCGCCCCTGCTCCTGGTAATAATCTTCCAACGCGGCAAAGCTCAGCACCAGCGGGCCACTTTCGCCAAACGGACGCAGCCGCATATCCACGCGATAGACGAAGCCATCCTGCGTTGGTTGATCCAGCACTTTAATCAGCCGCTGCCCCATGCGGGTAAAAAACTGCGCGTTATCCAGTTCCCGGCGTCCACCCTGCGTACAACCATGTTCCGGCCAGGCAAAAATCAGATCGATATCAGAGGAGAAATTCAGCTCCCCACCGCCCAGCTTACCCATGCCTAAAATCAGCAGCGGTTGCGCTTCGCCCTGCGCATTGCACGGCGTTCCCCACTCGCGGCAGCAGGCGTCATACAGCCAGTCACGCGCCGCAACAATCAGCGTCTCCGCCAGATAGCTGAGCTGCTGCAATATGCTCTCTTCAGTAACCAGTGCCAGCGTTTGCGCCCAGGCGATGCGCACCATAATGCGCCGCCGGAATAGCCGCAGCTCGCGCATTAACCCGGCTTCGTCACTCACATTACAGAGCGCCTCCTGCAACCATGCCGCGTAATGCTGCCATTCGTCGGCCTGCGGCGGTTGGCTTTCCAGTTCCGTCAGCCACTCTGGATGCGCAATCACGCTGTCCTGCACAAAATCACTAAAAGTAAGTACTGACTTCGCCTGTGCGCTAAGTGATTCCTCGGCTAAAGGCTCTGGCAGCCGCTCAACAACGGTCTGCCAGTACTGCTGTAACGGTGAAGAGAGCGGCTTCATAAGCGATTTTATCCTTGCCTGATTAACGTTTTCCGCTGTGCAACCAGAACGGTTCCTGATTGTTTGCCTCATTACGGAAATGTTCAATTTCGATGCGTTGCCCGGTCGCAATAGCGTGATGCAGCCCCTGCCAGTTCTCCAGCCAGGCTTGCGCGACGACAGGATCATAGTAACCCGCCAGCAACAGTATTGAGTCAATATCACGCGTCAGGCGTGGCAACTGGTCACGGTAGCGATCGCCTAACGGCTGGCAGAAAACGCTTTTCAGTTCAGCGGCATGGAGGGAAAGATGGATATCGGCAAAGCGTTTGAAGGAGTCGCTGATTTTGCCCTGCGCTTTGGCATCTAAAAATGGCTGCCATGCTTTGCTTACCAACCATTCGGTCAACGCCAGCTTCGCCATTGCCGTTTCGGTAGAGTAGACCGCCGTCACGGCAGACACCGCAGAAGCAATGGTCGCCTCGCATTGAGTCAGCAGATCACGTAAGTGAGTGCTCGCTTTACGCGGCACAATACCACCGAACAGCATCAGCGTATGACGGACCAGGCTAATGGCTGCCAGCACCTGTTCTTTCGCCGCATCGTTGCCGCGTACCCACAGTTCTTCATGATACTGCCATTGCGCTAACGCCAGCTCGAGCGCCGCTTCCAGCCCCTGTTCCACATCGGCTTTTGCCGCAACATGCAAAATGGTGGTCGGTTTGATTTCACGCGCCGGATTGCCCTGCGCCAGATGATAGCCACGCGCCGCTTTGCTCAGGCTGCCCTGGCGTAATCCGGTTTGCGATACCAGTTGGTTCGCCAGTTTCAGCACCGCGCGCGTGTCGCCGCTAAGCAGTTCCAGTTCCAGCTCACAGATAGGTTCAGCAAATTCACCCGCTTTCACTTCCCCCTGGTCGAGGGCGATTTCAATTTGGCTACCATCGACCGCCACCAGCCATTTTTCGCGATAAAAATCGGTGCTGAACAGCGGCTGCACGCGGGAGGCGAGATCGGCGGGCAATTCGCCGTTCGGCCAGACTTCCGTCGGTAACTGCGCCAGGTCGAGCGTCGGTTCGCTCAACGCCACGTTATATTCCGGGCGCTGATGTAAGCCGCCTGTCACTCTTCCTGCAACTTTCATGGTCATCTCATAGCGACCGTTTTCGCCACGAATACGTAAGCCCATATCGTGCCCACGCAGCCAGTTATCCGGCGTTTCGTAGTAAATATTCAGCAACTGCACGGGGTCATGGTGCTCGCCGCCCAGCGTATTGAGATGGTCACGCAACGCCTCAACGGCACTGTGATTAACAATAAACTTTAATTCGATTTCCTGAGCCATGGCCTTTACTTATCGGTTATGTCACATAAGTGACGATGAACGGCGAACTTAATGCGATCTTTTTTGTCAGTAGATAGTATTTTGCGCCAAATTGCCATGCAACGGGCAATTTGACGGGCGTAAAAGTTTGAAGCAGTGGCAAGACCTGACACAGAGGATTCCGATTGATGTCGAATGCTTTGCGTAGCGACACTGATGCCACTACTATCGTTCCACTTTCCATGACAATAACGACAGCCTGATGCCAAAATTACGCCTGATCGGATTAACTTTACTCGCACTTAGCGCGACTGCCGTCTCACACGCTGAAGAAACGCGCTATGTTTCCGACGAACTGAATACCTGGGTCCGCAGCGGTCCGGGAGATCATTATCGCCTCGTGGGCACGGTTAACGCCGGCGAGGAAGTGACCTTATTACAAACTGACGCCAACACCAATTATGCCCAGGTGAAAGACAGCTCTGGCCGTACCGCCTGGATCCCGTTGAAACAACTTAGCACTGAGCCAAGCCTGCGCTCCCGTGTGCCAGATCTGGAAAATCAGGTCAAAACCCTGACCGATAAACTCACCAATATCGATAACACCTGGAATCAGCGCACCGCAGAAATGCAGCAAAAAGTGGCGCAGAGCGACAGCGTGATCAACGGGTTAAAAGAAGAAAATCAGAAACTGAAAAACGAGCTGATTGTCGCGCAGAAAAAGGTCGATGCCGCCAGCGTACAGCTGGATGACAAACAGCGCACCATCATCATGCAATGGTTTATGTATGGCGGTGGCGTGCTGGGGCTTGGCTTGCTGCTCGGTCTGGTACTGCCGCACCTGATCCCAAGCCGCAAACGCAAAGATCGCTGGATGAACTAAATCGCCTTCTTCGTTGCACTGTCTTATTATTAGGAATTGTGTATTTGACGAAGGGATGATGGCGTGAAGATTTATCTGGTCGGTGGTGCTGTTCGGGATGCATTGTTAGGGCTACCGGTCAAAGACAGAGATTGGGTGGTGGTCGGCAGTACGCCACAGGAGATGCTCGACGCGGGCTACCAGCAGGTAGGCCGCGATTTTCCTGTGTTTCTGCATCCGCAAACGCATGAAGAGTATGCGCTGGCACGTACCGAACGGAAATCCGGTTCCGGTTACACCGGTTTTACTTGCTATGCCGCACCGGATGTCACGCTGGAAGATGATCTTAAGCGTCGCGATCTGACCATTAATGCGCTGGCCCAGGACGATAACGGCGAGATTATCGACCCGTACAATGGTCTGGGCGATCTGCAAAATCGTCTGTTGCGCCATGTTTCCCCCGCTTTTGGCGAAGATCCGTTACGCGTATTGCGCGTGGCGCGTTTTGCTGCGCGTTATGCCCACCTCGGTTTTCGTATTGCCGATGAAACTCTGGCGTTGATGCGCGAGATGACCCATGCGGGTGAACTGGAACACCTGACGCCTGAACGGGTATGGAAAGAGACGGAAAGCGCCCTCACCACCCGCAATCCACAGGTGTTCTTCCAGGTACTGCGCGATTGCGGCGCACTGCGCGTTTTATTCCCGGAAATTGACGCACTGTTTGGCGTTCCGGCCCCTGCCAAGTGGCATCCGGAAATCGATACGGGTATTCATACCTTAATGACGCTCTCAATGGCGGCGATGCTGAGTCCGCAGGTCGATGTCCGTTTCGCAACTTTATGCCACGATCTCGGTAAAGGGCTGACGCCGCCAGAACTCTGGCCGCGTCATCATGGTCATGGCCCGGCGGGTGTTAAGTTAGTGGAACAACTATGCCAGCGTCTGCGCGTGCCAAATGAAATTCGCGATTTAGCCAGACTGGTGGCTGAGTTTCACGATCTCATCCACACCTTCCCAATGCTGAACCCAAAAACCATCGTCAAATTATTTGATTCCATCGATGCCTGGCGTAAACCGCAGCGTGTCGAGCAACTGGCGCTGACCAGCGAGGCTGACGTGCGCGGCAGAACCGGTTTTGAATCAGCGGACTACCCGCAAGGCCGCTGGTTGCGCGAAGCCTGGGAAGTGGCGCAGTCAGTGCCGACAAAAGCCGTCGTTGAAGCGGGATTTAAAGGTGTGGAGATTCGCGAGGAGCTGACCCGACGGCGGATTGCGGCGGTAGCCAGCTGGAAGGAACAACGTTGCCCAAAGCCTGAATGAGTATTGGGCATTTTGCCGGATGCGGCGTAAACGCCTTATCCGGCTACATGTCAACGACAGTTGTAGGCCTGATAAGACGCGCAAGCGTCGCATCAGGCGTTGATTGCCGGATGCGGCGTGAACGCCTTATTCGGCCTACGCAATCGTTGACAACGCCAAGCATCCGACACTATTCCTCAATTAAAAGAACACGACATACACCGCAGCCGCCACAATAAAGCGATAAATGGCGAACGGGATAAACGAAATGCGCTTAATCAATTGCAGGAAGGTTTTAATCGCTATCAGCGCCACCACAAAAGCGGTGATAAACCCAACGGCAAACATCGGGATATCGCCGCTTGTCAGGAAGCCCCAGCTTTTGTAGAGATCGAGCGCCGTTGCGCCCATCATCATCGGCACCGCCAGCAGGAACGAAAACTCGGAAGCAGCGTAACGGCTCACCCCCATCAGCATCCCACCTGAAATGGTCGCCCCGGAACGGGAGAAACCCGGCCACAGCGCCAGACACTGGAAACAGCCAATCATAAATGCCTGACGATAGGTCATATCATCAAGACCCGGCGCACGCGGCTCTTTCGGCTTCAGGCATTCGGCGGCAATCAGCAACAAACCGCCAACGACCAGCGCATACATCACATTTATCGGGTTAAACAATGACTTAATCGTGTCGTGGAACAACAGCCCCAATACCACCGCCGGAATCATCCCCAGCAAAATGTGGATCAGCGTTAAACGACCTTTGCTTTCACCTTCGTGCTGCAACGGGCGGCCAAAGTGGATGCCAATCAGGCCAAACAGACGCCGCCAGAACATCACTACTACCGCCAGAATTGATCCTAACTGGATCACAACTTCAAAGGTTTTCGCCGTGTCGCCCTCAAACCCCAACAAGTGACCGACAATAATCATATGGCCCGTGCTGGATACCGGCAGAAATTCTGTCAATCCTTCGACCACACCCAATATTGCCGCTATCAGCAGCGAGTGCATATCGCTCATCAATAAACCCCTAAATTATTAAAATGTACCGCTTGTCCGAACTACTGCGTATGACCAGGTTATAACCGTTTGGTTTAACAGCTGTAAAATTAATTATTTTCTTTCAGATTATTGCCACGCTCAATGATTACGCCAACATTCGCCGCCCGCGCCACTGCGCCTGGCTTGCTGAGTTTGATACGCACCCACGGCGAGTTGAAGCGTGCTAACAGCAGCTCCGCCACCTCTTCAGCCACGCGTTCCACCAGCGCAAAACGCGCCCCCTCGACGTGGCTGACCACCGTTTCTGCAATGTCAGCGTAACTGAGGCAATCCGCCACATCATCACTTTTCGCCGCTTTACGGTTATCCCACGCCATTTCGATATCGAACACTAACTTCTGTTCGATGGTCTGTTCCCAGTCGTAAACACCAATAGTGGTGATTACCGAAAGTTGCTCTATAAATACAATATCCATCACGTCCTGCCTGCTTTTTGGCTAACCGGATACCACTTCCGGCGAAATGTGCGTATTATCCACAGATTCATCGTTGAACACGAATTTTCAAAACGGAACAGCTTATGAGTGCAATCGCGCCTGGAATGATCCTCATCGCGTACCTCTGCGGCTCCATTTCCAGTGCCATTCTGGTTTGCCGCTTGTGTGGGCTGCCCGATCCGCGAACCAGCGGCTCCGGCAATCCAGGCGCAACCAATGTGTTACGTATCGGTGGCAAGGGAGCAGCCGTAGCAGTACTGATTTTCGACGTTCTGAAAGGAATGTTGCCCGTCTGGGGCGCGTATGAATTAGGTGTCAGCCCCTTCTGGCTAGGCTTAATTGCCATCGCCGCCTGTCTTGGACACATCTGGCCCGTTTTCTTCGGATTTAAAGGAGGAAAAGGCGTTGCTACCGCTTTTGGTGCCATCGCACCCATTGGCTGGGATCTCACCGGAGTAATGGCGGGAACCTGGTTACTGACCGTGCTATTGAGCGGATACTCGTCGCTGGGAGCGATTGTCAGTGCACTGATTGCTCCGTTTTATGTCTGGTGGTTTAAGCCACAATTCACCTTCCCGGTTTCGATGCTCTCTTGCCTGATCCTGCTGCGTCATCATGACAACATCCAACGTCTGTGGCGTCGTCAGGAGACAAAAATCTGGACGAAATTCAAAAGAAAGCGCGAAAAGGATCCCGAGTGATTTCTGGTGGATCTACATGACCTGATAGCCTTCATCGGGCTTGCCCAGCCGTTGCTGGCACCATGCCGCCAGAAATTCCACGCAGACACGTAATTTCATGCTGCGATAGAGCGGCTCCCGGTAAACAGCCCAGATATTGGCGCTTTGTGCATACTCTGGCAATACTTGCACCAGTTTGCCACTCTCCAGAAACGGCAACACATCCCACTCGGAACGCAGCATAATCCCTTTGCCCTCCAGCGCCCATTGCAGCACAATCTCGCCGCTATTGGAGGAAAGATGCCCGCTTACCTTCACCGATTTTTTCTCCTGACCGTTCCCCAACTCCCATATTCCATGGGTCATATCGCGCTCTTTGGTCACCAGACAGTCATGACGACTTAATTCCTGTAGGGATTGTGGCTGCGGATATTTTTGCAGATACTCAGGTGCTGCGCATAATATTCTTTTATTTTTTGTCAAAAGATGCGCAATATAATAATCAGGAATTTCGTCATTAATACGAATATCCAGATCAATATTATCCTGCACTAAATCAATTTGCCGATCGAACAATTCAAAATGCACCTGTAACTCAGGATAATTGCGCATCAGTTCGGTAATAGCTGGCGCAATATGGCTGCGCCCAAAACCAAAACTGCAACCAATACGAATCATCCCCTCCGGGCGCGTTTTGATTTGCGTGACGTCATCGACCAGTCGCTGATATTGGGTGAGGATTTCCAACGCATGTTCGTAACAACGTTGGCCACTTTCAGTCAGCGCCACGCCGCGAGCGGAGCGGTTCAGCAGCGTTGTTGCCAGCGTATTTTCAAGGATTTGGATCCGCTTGGTGACAAATGCAGGCGTCTGCCCAAGCGTCGCCGCTGCGGCGCTAAAACTCCCGCTGTGAACGATTTCTACCAGTACCTGCAAGTCTTTGGCTAAAGGCCAGCTATTCAGCATCGTTAATTATCCGCAGTTGTGATAAGCGCAGTGTATTTCGCAAAACATTGCCATTCCCTGCTCTGGCGCAATATTCATTCTTATTTTCGCGTTGATTCACGAACTGTTAATTACATATTCACGGTGGCAAAAAATATAAAACCACATTTTTAGTGGTAGTTTGTGGCGGTGAATTTTTCCAGACAAATACAAAAACTGGAGTTGCCATGATGAGCGAAAGTAATAAGCAACAGGCAGTGAATAAGTTGACAGAGATTGTCGCTAACTTTACCGCCATGATTTCTACCCGAATGCCTGATGACGTGGTGGATAAACTAAAACAGCTAAAGGATGCCGAAACGTCGTCGATGGGGAAAATTATCTACCATACGATGTTCGACAACATGCAAAAAGCGATTGACCTGAATCGTCCTGCCTGTCAGGACACCGGGGAGATTATGTTCTTCGTTAAAGTCGGTTCCCGCTTCCCACTGCTTGGCGAGCTGCAAAGCATACTCAAACAAGCCGTGGAAGAGGCAACCGTCAAAGCGCCACTACGTCACAATGCGGTAGAAATTTTTGACGAAGTAAACACCGGCAAAAATACCGGTAGCGGCGTACCGTGGGTCACCTGGGACATCATCCCCGACAATGACGATGCGGAAATCGAAGTTTACATGGCAGGCGGCGGCTGCACGCTACCTGGCCGCTCGAAAGTGTTAATGCCGTCAGAAGGCTACGAAGGCGTGGTGAAATTCGTCTTCGAAAATATCTCCACCCTCGCCGTAAACGCCTGTCCACCGGTACTGGTGGGCGTGGGCATCGCCACCTCGGTGGAAACCGCCGCCGTACTCTCGCGTAAAGCCATTTTGCGCCCGATTGGCAGCCGCCATCCCAATCCAAAAGCGGCAGAACTGGAGCTACGCCTGGAAGAAGGACTCAACCGTCTGGGGATTGGTCCACAAGGGCTGACCGGCAACAGTTCAGTGATGGGCGTACATATCGAATCTGCCGCCCGCCATCCGTCAACCATCGGCGTTGCTGTTTCTACCGGCTGCTGGGCGCATCGTCGCGGCACGCTGCTGGTTCATGCCGATCTCTCCTTTGAAAATCTGTCTCACACCCGGAGCGCGTTATGAAAAAGATCCTGACAACCCCGATCAAAGCTGAAGATCTGCAAGATATTCGCGTCGGCGATGTGATCTACCTGACCGGTACGCTGGTGACCTGCCGCGACGTTTGTCACCGCCGCTTGATCGAACTCAAACGTCCGATCCCTTACGATCTCAACGGCAAAGCGATTTTCCACGCTGGCCCCATCGTGCGTAAAAACGGCGATAAATGGGAGATGGTTTCCGTTGGCCCGACAACCAGTATGCGTATGGAAAGTTTTGAACGTGAATTTATCGAGCAGACCGGCGTGAAACTGGTGGTTGGCAAAGGTGATATGGGGCCGCTGACCGAAGAAGGCTGCCAGAAATTCAAGGCGCTACATGTGATTTTCCCGGCAGGCTGCGCGGTGCTGGCGGCAACCCAGGTAGAAGAGATTGAAGAAGTGCACTGGACAGAACTCGGGATGCCGGAGTCACTGTGGGTCTGCCGGGTCAAAGAGTTCGGCCCGCTGATTGTCTCTATTGATACCCACGGCAACAACCTGATAGCCGAAAACAAAAAGCTATTCGCCGAACGCCGCGATCCCATCGTGGAAGAGATCTGCGAGCACGTCCATTACATCAAATAACCCTCCCGGAGAGGCTCACCCCCTCTCCTTTTTCGCAGGCATAACACGATGAAACCTTCCACTGAATGGTGGCGATACCTTGCGCCGCTGGCGGTCATCGCCATTATTGCTCTAATTCCGGTTCCCGCAGGGCTGGAGAGTCATACCTGGCTCTACTTTGCCGTTTTTACTGGCGTGATCGTTGGACTGATCCTCGAACCCGTGCCGGGTGCCGTGGTGGCGATGGTGGGTATATCCATCATCGCCATACTCTCTCCCTGGCTGCTGTTCAGCCCGGAGCAGCTCGCTCAGCCAGGCTTTAAATTCACTGCAAAATCCCTCTCGTGGGCCGTTTCCGGTTTTTCTAATTCGGTTATCTGGCTGATTTTCGCCGCCTTTATGTTTGGCACAGGCTATGAAAAAACCGGGCTTGGACGCCGCATTGCGCTGATTCTGGTGAAAAAGATGGGGCATCGTACGCTGTTTCTCGGCTATGCGGTGATGTTCTCCGAGCTGATCCTGGCACCTGTAACACCGTCCAACTCGGCGCGTGGTGCGGGGATTATCTATCCCATCATCCGTAACCTGCCACCGCTCTATCAATCACAACCAAACGACAGCAGTTCACGCAGCATTGGCTCGTACATCATGTGGATGGGGATTGTTGCCGACTGCGTGACCAGCGCCATTTTCCTGACGGCGATGGCACCAAACTTGCTGTTAATTGGACTGATGAAAAGTGCATCTCACGCCACGCTGAGTTGGGGCGACTGGTTCCTCGGGATGTTGCCGCTCAGCATTTTACTGGTTCTGCTGGTTCCCTGGATGGCTTACGTGCTGTACCCACCGGTACTGAAGTCTGGTGATCAGGTGCCGCGCTGGGCAGAGACGGAACTGCAGGCAATGGGCCCGCTCTGTTCTCGTGAAAAACGGATGCTGGGGCTGATGGTAGGCGCGCTGGTGCTGTGGATTTTCGGCGGTGATTATATTGATGCTGCGATGGTTGGTTACAGCGTAGTGGCACTGATGCTGCTTCTGCGCATTATCTGCTGGGACGACATTGTCAGTAATAAAGCGGCGTGGAACGTTTTCTTCTGGCTGGCCTCGCTTATCACCCTCGCTACCGGACTCAACAACACCGGTTTTATTAGCTGGTTTGGCAAACTGTTAGCAGGCAGCTTAAGTGGTTATTCGCCGACGATGGTGATGGTGGCATTGATTCTGGTGTTTTATCTACTGCGCTACTTTTTCGCCAGCGCCACGGCGTATACCTCCGCCCTCGCACCGATGATGATCGCCGCCGTGCTGGCGATGCCGGAAATCCCGCTGCCGGTGTTCTGCCTGATGGTTGGCGCGGCAATTGGTCTGGGGAGCATTCTTACACCATACGCCACCGGACCCAGTCCGATTTACTACGGTAGTGGTTATCTGCCAACGGCGGATTACTGGCGACTGGGGGCGATTTTTGGGCTGATATTCCTCGTATTGCTGGTGATTACCGGCTTACTGTGGATGCCCGTGGTGTTGCTTTAAGTAAGGACGGTGCCGGAAATTGCTCTCCGGCACCCGATAGTTTTACGCGGCCGGTAACTCCGCCAGCGGCCAGCGCGGACGCACGCTAACGCCGAGATCCGCCGTCGCGCCTGCTTTAAACCGCACCATTCCGGCATAGGCGATCATCGCGCCGTTATCAGTACAAAACTCCGGACGCGCGTAGAACACTTCGCCGCGGCGTTTTTTCATCATTTCAGCCAGCTTCGCCCGTAACGTACGGTTAGCACTCACGCCGCCTGCCATGACCAGTCGCTTAAAGCCAGTCTGATCCAACGCTCGCTTGCACTTAATCATCAGCGTATCGACCACCGCATCTTCAAAGGCGCGGGCGATATCAGCACGCGTCTGGTCGTCGGTGCCGTTGTCACGAATGGTATTTGCCGCGAAGGTTTTCAGACCGGAGAAACTGAAATCCAGCCCCGGACGGTCGGTCATCGGACGCGGGAAGACAAAGCGCCCGGCAGTACCCTGAGCCGCCATTTTCGACAGTAACGGTCCGCCAGGATAATCCAGCCCCAGCAGCTTCGCGGTTTTATCAAACGCTTCACCGGCGGCATCATCGATAGACTCGCCGAGCAGCTCGTACTGACCAATGCCAGTCACGCTGATTAACTGCGTATGACCGCCGGACACCAGCAGCGCGACAAACGGAAATTCCGGCGGGTTATCTTCCAGCATCGGCGCTAACAGATGCCCTTCCATATGGTGTACCGGGATTGCCGGAACGTTCCAGGCAAACGCCAGAGAACGCCCCACGGTTGCGCCAACCAGCAGTGCGCCGACTAATCCAGGGCCTGCGGTATAGGCCACAGCATCAATGTCTTTTGCCGTTAAGCCAGACTCCTTTAGCGCCGCCTGGATCAACGGTACGGTTTTGCGCACGTGATCGCGGGAGGCCAGTTCAGGCACGACGCCGCCGTAGTCAGCGTGCAATTTCACCTGACTATACAATTGGTTGGCTAACAAACCTTTTTCATCGTCGTAAATGGCGATGCCGGTTTCATCGCAGGAAGTTTCAATACCCAGTACACGCATGACTTGTTTTACCTCGCTTTATTACCGCGCAGTGTAGGACCAATGCGGGTTGATGTAAAACTTTGTTCGCCCCCGGAGAAAGCCTCGTGTATACTCCTCACCCTTATAAAAGTCCCTTTCAAAAAGGCCGCGGTGCTTTACAAAGCAGCAGCAATTGCAGTAAAATTCCGCACCATTTTGAAATAAGCTGGCGTTGATGCCAGCGGCAAACCGAATTAATCAAAGGTGAGAGGCACATGCCGGTAATTAAAGTACGTGAAAACGAGCCGTTCGACGTAGCTCTGCGTCGCTTCAAGCGTTCCTGCGAAAAAGCAGGTGTTCTGGCGGAAGTTCGTCGTCGTGAGTTCTATGAAAAACCGACTACCGAACGTAAGCGCGCTAAAGCTTCTGCAGTGAAACGTCACGCGAAGAAACTGGCTCGCGAAAACGCACGCCGCACTCGTCTGTACTAATTCCCCGAGAGCGTTGCTCTCCGATCAGACCGAGTTGTAGTTGTAAGGCCGTGCTTCCGAAAGGAATGCGCGGCTTATTTTCGTTTATGAATTGCTAAAAATCGGGGCCTATGGCTGGACGAATCCCACGCGTATTCATTAATGATCTGCTGGCACGCACTGACATCGTCGATCTGATCGATGCCCGTGTGAAGCTGAAAAAGCAGGGCAAGAATTTCCACGCGTGTTGTCCATTCCACAACGAGAAAACCCCGTCCTTCACCGTTAACGGTGAGAAACAGTTTTACCACTGCTTTGGATGTGGCGCGCACGGCAACGCGATCGACTTCCTGATGAACTACGACAAGCTCGAGTTCGTCGAAACGGTCGAAGAGCTGGCAGCAATGCACAATCTTGAAGTGCCATTTGAAGCAGGCAGCGGCCCCAGCCAGATCGAGCGCCATCAGAGGCAAACGCTTTATCAGTTGATGGACGGTCTGAATACGTTTTACCAACAATCTTTACAACAACCTGTTGCCACGTCTGCGCGCCAGTATCTGGAAAAACGCGGATTAAGCCACGAGGTTATCGCTCGCTTTGCGATTGGTTTTGCGCCCCCCGGCTGGGACAACGTCCTGAAGCGGTTTGGCGGCAATCCAGAAAATCGCCAGTCATTGATTGATGCGGGGATGTTGGTCACTAACGATCAGGGACGCAGTTACGATCGTTTCCGCGAGCGGGTGATGTTCCCCATTCGCGATAAACGCGGTCGGGTGATTGGTTTTGGCGGGCGCGTGCTGGGCAACGATACCCCCAAATACCTGAACTCGCCGGAAACAGACATTTTCCATAAAGGCCGCCAGCTTTACGGTCTTTATGAAGCGCAGCAGGATAACGCTGAACCCAATCGTCTGCTTGTGGTCGAAGGCTATATGGACGTGGTGGCGCTGGCGCAATACGGCATTAATTACGCCGTTGCGTCGTTAGGTACGTCAACCACCGCCGATCACATACAACTGTTGTTCCGCGCGACCAACAATGTCATTTGCTGTTATGACGGCGACCGTGCAGGCCGCGATGCCGCCTGGCGAGCGCTGGAAACGGCGCTGCCTTACATGACAGACGGCCGTCAGCTACGCTTTATGTTTTTGCCTGATGACGAAGACCCTGACACGCTGGTACGAAAAGAAGGTAAAGAAGCGTTTGAAGCGCGGATGGAGCAGGCGATGCCACTCTCCGCATTTCTGTTTAACAGTCTGATGCCGCAAGTTGATCTGAGTACCCCTGACGGGCGCGCACGTTTGAGTACGCTGGCACTGCCATTGATATCGCAAGTGCCGGGCGAAACGCTGCGAATATATCTTCGTCAGGAATTAGGCAACAAATTAGGCATACTTGATGACAGCCAGCTTGAACGATTAATGCCAAAAGCGGCAGAGAGCGGCGTTTCTCGCCCTGTTCCGCAGCTAAAACGCACGACCATGCGTATACTTATAGGGTTGCTGGTGCAAAATCCAGAATTAGCGACGTTGGTCCCGCCGCTTGAGAATCTGGATGAAAATAAGCTCCCTGGACTTGGCTTATTCAGAGAACTGGTCAACACTTGTCTCTCCCAGCCAGGTCTGACCACCGGGCAACTTTTAGAGCACTATCGTGGTACAAATAATGCTGCCACCCTTGAAAAACTGTCGATGTGGGACGATATAGCAGATAAGAATATTGCTGAGCAAACCTTCACCGACTCACTCAACCATATGTTTGATTCGCTGCTTGAACTGCGCCAGGAAGAGTTAATCGCTCGTGAGCGCACGCATGGTTTAAGCAACGAAGAACGCCTGGAGCTCTGGACATTAAACCAGGAGCTGGCGAAAAAGTGATTTAACGGCTTAAGTGCCGAAGAGCGATCGGGAAGCCCCCGACAGCCGCACTGAGAGGCAGCGGCAAATATATAAGTACGCCCTCGTAATTATCGTTGGCGGTAAACAACCGTTGGATTTCAGCGTTAACGGCTGAAGGACATCGGGTCAATCGCCCAACACCAACCTCATGAAATAAGTGTGGATACCGTCTTATGGAGCAAAACCCGCAGTCACAGCTGAAACTTCTTGTCACCCGTGGTAAGGAGCAAGGCTATCTGACCTATGCCGAGGTCAATGACCATCTGCCGGAAGATATCGTCGATTCAGATCAGATCGAAGACATCATCCAAATGATCAACGACATGGGCATTCAGGTGATGGAAGAAGCACCGGATGCCGATGATCTGATGCTGGCTGAAAACACCGCGGACGAAGATGCTGCCGAAGCCGCCGCGCAGGTGCTTTCCAGCGTGGAATCTGAAATCGGGCGCACGACTGACCCGGTACGCATGTACATGCGTGAAATGGGCACCGTTGAACTGTTGACCCGCGAAGGCGAAATTGACATCGCTAAGCGTATTGAAGACGGGATCAACCAGGTTCAATGCTCCGTTGCTGAATATCCGGAAGCGATCACCTATCTGCTGGAACAGTACGATCGTGTTGAAGCAGAAGAAGCGCGTCTGTCCGATCTGATCACCGGCTTTGTTGACCCGAACGCAGAAGAAGATCTGGCACCTACCGCCACTCACGTCGGTTCTGAGCTTTCCCAGGAAGATCTGGACGATGACGAAGATGAAGACGAAGAAGATGGCGATGACGACAGCGCCGATGATGACAACAGCATCGACCCGGAACTGGCTCGCGAAAAATTTGCGGAACTACGCGCTCAGTACGTTGTAACGCGTGACACCATCAAAGCGAAAGGTCGCAGTCACGCTACCGCTCAGGAAGAGATCCTGAAACTGTCTGAAGTATTCAAACAGTTCCGCCTGGTGCCGAAGCAGTTTGACTACCTGGTCAACAGCATGCGCGTCATGATGGACCGCGTTCGTACGCAAGAACGTCTGATCATGAAGCTCTGCGTTGAGCAGTGCAAAATGCCGAAGAAAAACTTCATTACCCTGTTTACCGGCAACGAAACCAGCGATACCTGGTTCAACGCGGCAATTGCGATGAACAAGCCGTGGTCGGAAAAACTGCACGATGTCTCTGAAGAAGTGCATCGCGCCCTGCAAAAACTGCAGCAGATTGAAGAAGAAACCGGCCTGACCATCGAGCAGGTTAAAGATATCAACCGTCGTATGTCCATCGGTGAAGCGAAAGCCCGCCGTGCGAAGAAAGAGATGGTTGAAGCGAACTTACGTCTGGTTATTTCTATCGCTAAGAAATACACCAACCGTGGCTTGCAGTTCCTTGACCTGATTCAGGAAGGCAACATCGGTCTGATGAAAGCGGTTGATAAATTCGAATACCGCCGTGGTTACAAGTTCTCCACCTACGCAACCTGGTGGATCCGTCAGGCGATCACCCGCTCTATCGCGGATCAGGCGCGCACCATCCGTATTCCGGTGCATATGATTGAGACCATCAACAAGCTCAACCGTATTTCTCGCCAGATGCTGCAAGAGATGGGCCGTGAACCGACGCCGGAAGAACTGGCTGAACGTATGCTGATGCCGGAAGACAAGATCCGCAAAGTGCTGAAGATCGCCAAAGAGCCAATCTCCATGGAAACGCCGATCGGTGATGATGAAGATTCGCATCTGGGGGATTTCATCGAGGATACCACCCTCGAGCTGCCGCTGGATTCTGCGACCACCGAAAGCCTGCGTGCGGCAACGCACGACGTGCTGGCTGGCCTGACCGCGCGTGAAGCGAAAGTTCTGCGTATGCGTTTCGGTATCGATATGAACACCGACCACACGCTGGAAGAAGTGGGTAAACAGTTCGACGTTACCCGCGAACGTATCCGTCAGATCGAAGCGAAGGCGCTGCGCAAACTGCGTCACCCGAGCCGTTCTGAAGTGTTGCGTAGCTTCCTGGACGATTAATCGGTAGGCCGGATCAGGCGTTACGCCGCACCCGGCACTAGTCCCTCTGCACAAACGCCACCTTTTCGGTGGCGTTTTTTATCGCCCACGCACTACCAGCGCCTGGTCCAGCTCGCGATACGCTTCAACCAGTTTCTCTAGTGAAACGCGACTTAAACCGCTGGGATTTGGCAGCACCCAAATCTGCGTCGAACCAATGGTGAGCGTTTGTTTCCCCCACTGTGCACCGCGCTGGCTGAATCCCTGTTCATATGCTTGTTTGCCCAGAATCGCCAACGCCTGCGGCTGATAATCCTCAATTTTTTCAATCAACTTACGCCCACCTGCGTGCAACTCCTGCTTTGAAACTTCACTGGCTTGCACCGTTGGCCTGTCAACCAGTTTGGTGACGCCACAACGATAATCCAGCAGATGCTGTGCCTCCTGCGGCTTCAACTGACGGTCGGTAAACCCGGCCTGATATATCACCTTCCAGAAGCGATTTGCCGGATGAGCAAAGGGAAAACCAGTCCCGGCGGATGAAAGCCCAGGGTTGATACCGCAAAACACGACCCGTAACCCTGGAGCCAAAATATCCTCAACCATATTTACTCCTTTCTAACATCACCAGGAAAAGTATAACGGATTGAAAATACATTGTTTATAAAAACAGCAGGCGCGCGGTAATGGCTGGATTGCGACACGGAGTTACTTTATAATCCGCTACCATGGCCCCTTAGCTCAGTGGTTAGAGCAGGCGACTCATAATCGCTTGGTCGCTGGTTCAAGTCCAGCAGGGGCCACCAGATATAGCAAAGGCTGACGAGAAATCGTCAGCCTTTTTCTTTTACATATCAGTTACTTTGCGTGCCAGTAGGCCGCTGCACGAACCCGCTGTGGGTCAAACTGTTCCGTTTCAAAGCGGCGGCTTAAATTCTTAACGACTTTGCCTTCGCCGGTTATCCAGATGAAGTAATCATCGGCAGGGATTTGCATCTGCGCCAGACGCGCATCTACCGCCTGCTCATCATGTGCCAGCCATTCGATATTAAAACCATCAAGGTGCGCGAGATAATCCTGACAGGCGTTATCCCGCACGCTAACCAGCACGCTAACTTGCGGTTTAACGGCAAGTTTGCTCAACGTTTCCAGGCGGCGGCGCAATGCGGGCATTCCGGATTCATCGCAGACATACAGCTGATACGCGTAATCTTCCGGCACCACCAGCGAACCGCGCGGACCTGCCACCGTGAGTTTATCGCCCGGTTGGGCCTGCATTGCCCAGCTACTGGCGACGCCGTCTTCGTGAATAAAGAAATCAATCGCCAGTTCATGGCGTAGTTCGTCATACAACGGCGTATAGTCACGCGACGGTGGGCGTGGTCCTTCCGGCCAGACGATGCCCTCTTCCGTTACCGTTGGCGGCACAAAGTGAGCGTCAGGTTGAGGAAAGAAGAGTTTGCTGTGATCGTCAAAGCCGCGCGATGTAAAACCGTCCAGCGCCTCGCCGCCGAGGACAATGCGCTGAAAACCGGCGCTGATGCGCTCAACGCGTAACACAGTCAGTTCACGGAAGCGCAGATCATTGCGAACGCGCTGCGGGTAGCGGGGGGAGTTATTCATTGTTATCGCCTTCGTGATGGTAATTAGATATATCTAAATAAAACTCGCAAATGATAATGATTGTTAATCATGATAAATGCAAGCGATTTGTAGAACTGATATATCTGTAGTCTGATAAGACGCGCAACCTCTTATCAAGCATCATTGCTCAATGCCGGATGCGGCGTGAACGCCTTATCCGGCCTACATGTTGAGTAAACCTGCGTTTAAAAATCATTTTTGTACTTGCAGTAATACTTATATCAGATATAAATTAGATATATCTAATTAAGCAAAAGGAGGCTGATATGAGCCATCATCACGAAGGGTGTTGTAAACATGAAGGCCAGCCACGCCATGAGGGCTGCTGCAAAGGTGAGAAGTCAGAACACGAGCACTGCGGACACGGTCACCAGCATGAACACGGTCAATGCTGCGGTGGTCGCCACGGTCGCGGCGGCGGTCGTCGGCAACGTTTCTTTGGTCACGGTGAATTGCGTCTGGTGATTCTGGATATTCTCTCGCGCGATGACAGCCACGGTTACGAATTGATTAAAGCGATTGAGAATCTAACCCAGGGGAATTACACCCCAAGCCCGGGCGTCATCTACCCAACGCTGGATTTTCTGCAGGAGCAGTCGCTGATTACCATCCGCGAAGAGGAAGGAGGTAAGAAGCAGATTGCGCTGACCGAACAAGGCGCGCAGTGGCTGGAAGAAAACCGCGAACAGGTGGAGATGATTGAAGAACGCATCAAAGCGCGTTGCGTTGGCGCGGCGCTGCGCCAGAACCCGCAAATGAAGCGGGCGCTGGATAATTTTAAAGCGGTGCTGGATTTACGCGTCAACCAGAGCGATATCAGTGATGCACAAATAAAAAAGATCATTGCGGTGATCGACCGCGCCGCTTTTGATATTACGCAACTGGATTAATCGCCGCATCCGCCAGTGGCGCGGTGCAATTGCCGGATGCGACGCTTGACGCGCCTTATCCGGCCTACACCCGCTACACACCCCGCAGGCCTGATAAGATGCGCCAGCATCGCATCAGGCATTGTGCTCCAACCGCCGGATCCGGCATACCGATTAATGCAGTACCGTCACCGCGTCTTCCAGTCGGCTGGCGCGGTGTTTCACCATCGCCGACACCTGCGCACTCTCTTCCACCAGCTCGGCATTTTTCTGGGTGATCAGGTTAAGCTCATCCACTGCACGGGTCAGGCTGGAAAGCCCATCGGCCTGTTCCAGCGTTGAATGGCTAATCTGGGCGATCAACTGGGTGACGTTTTTCACCTGTGCCACAATATCTTCCATCGTCCGTCCGGCGGCGTGTACCTGCTGCGAACCGGATTGCACCTTATCAGCACTGGCATCAATCAGCTTGCGAATATCGTTGGCAGCATTAGCGCTGCGGCTGGCTAAATGACGCACTTCCCCTGCCACCACTGCAAAACCTTTGCCCTGTTCGCCGGCACGCGCCGCTTCCACCGCCGCATTCAGGGCCAGAATATTGGTCTGAAACGCAATATCGTTAATCAGCGAAGTAATGGTGCCAATGCGCTGGGTACTGTCGGCGATATCGTCCATTGTCTTGATCACCGTGGTCATCGCCTCCCCACCCTGCACTGCCGCATTACTGGCAGTGATTGACAGTTTATCGGCAGCCGACGCCGTGGCAGAGTTCTGTTTCACCGACGCCGCCATTTGGTTCATGGTCGCCACCGTTTGCTGAACGTTATCAACTGTCTGCTGGGTATGTTCGTTCAGTTCATCGGTGCCTTTCGCCAGCGTCTCACTGCCATTTCTGACACTGGACACCTGGCTTGAGACATCGTTAATTAGCCAACGGCACATCAGGCCAAGTTGCCCTACCGCACGTAATGTCAGCCCCAGCTCATCGCTGCGATTCAGATGCTCAACACTATTACGTTCTCCGGTCGCCACCTTCAGTGCCTGATGGGCAACATTTTCTATCGGGCGCACAATCTGCCATTCAAAACAGGCGCTTGCCAACAATACCACTAACGCACAGAGGATATACGTCACCACCGGGGCAGCAACAAACCAAAGCATGGCCGCCAGCAAGATAAACATCAGGGTCATCACTCCACGCGCCCGCCAGCGAAGCGGTAATGAAGGCAGTTTACCCAGCCAGCCTTTACGCACCACCAGGCCTTTATGAATACGCTTACTGGTACGTCCGGCGTTCAACGCTTTGTACAGCGGCTCCACCGCCGCGATCTCTTCATCCGTCGCCCGGGTACGAATCGACATATAGCCACTGATTTTTCCCTCGCGCACCATCGGTACCGCATTGGCCCGCACCCAATAATGGTCACCATTTTTGCGGCGATTTTTCACGATGCCGCTCCAGGGCTCCCCTTTTTTCAGGGTGAACCACATATCCGCAAACGCCGCTTTTGGCATATCCGGGTGACGCACCATGTTGTGCGGCTGCCCTTGTAACTCTTGCAAGGTATAGCCGCTCACCTGCACAAAAGTGTCATTAGCATGAGTGATATAGCTTTGCAGATCGGTAGTGGACATCAGAGTGGTATCGTCCGCCAGCGGGGTATTTTGCTGGGTGACATACGGATGAGAAGACATGTTCGCGTCCTGTGCAGGGTATATGGTTGTTAACTTCTTGTCAGAGTTTATGTCGGCCCCGCTGCGGTTATCTTTAACCGATTAATTTGATTTAGATCGCAATTTGCGATTTAAACACAAATCTAATTCCTTGATTTAAAATACTTTCACTCTGTTACTATACGAAAACGTTAATTATCTTGCCCAAAAATCAGGCAATTATTGCCCTGAAAACGTGCATTTGCGCAGCAATCATCAAATCCATACCCGACAAAAACCGTGCAAAATAACAACAAATGTTAACAGATAGCATTAAATATTGCACAAATGATAACCGAATTTGTGTTTATCCCGATTTTCGCGATCGCAGCCGGAGTGGCGCAATCCCTGCAATACTTAAATCGGTATCATGTGATACGCGAGCCTCCGGAGCATATTTTGAACAGGTTACCTTCGAGCGCATCGGCTTTAGCGTGCAGCGCCCACGCCCTGAATCTCATTGAGAAGCGAACGCTGGATCATGAGGAGATGAAAGCACTTAACCGAGAGGTGATTGAATACTTCAAAGAGCATGTCAATCCGGGGTTTTTAGAGTATCGCAAATCTGTTACCGCCGGCGGGGATTACGGAGCCGTAGAGTGGCAAGCGGGAAGTTTAAATACGCTTGTCGACACCCAGGGCCAGGAGTTTATCGACTGCCTGGGAGGTTTTGGAATTTTCAACGTGGGGCACCGTAATCCAGTTGTGGTTTCCGCCGTACAGAATCAACTTGCGAAACAACCGCTGCACAGCCAGGAGCTGCTCGATCCGTTACGGGCGATGTTGGCGAAAACCCTTGCTGCGCTAACGCCCGGTAAACTGAAATACAGCTTCTTCTGTAATAGCGGCACCGAGTCCGTTGAAGCAGCGCTGAAGCTGGCGAAAGCTTACCAGTCACCGCGCGGCAAGTTTACTTTTATTGCCACCAGCGGCGCGTTCCACGGTAAATCACTTGGCGCGCTGTCGGCCACGGCGAAATCGACCTTCCGCAAACCGTTTATGCCGTTACTGCCGGGCTTCCGTCATGTGCCGTTTGGCAATATCGAAGCCATGCGCACGGCTCTTAACGAGTGCAAAAAAACCGGTGATGATGTGGCTGCGGTGATCCTCGAACCGATTCAGGGTGAAGGTGGCGTAATTCTGCCGCCGCCGGGCTATCTCACCGCCGTACGTAAGCTATGCGATGAGTTCGGCGCACTGATGATCCTCGATGAAGTACAAACGGGCATGGGGCGCACGGGCAAGATGTTCGCCTGCGAGCATGAGAACGTACAGCCGGATATCCTCTGCCTTGCCAAAGCGCTCGGCGGCGGCGTGATGCCGATTGGCGCGACCATCGCCACTGAAGAGGTGTTTTCAGTTCTGTTCGACAACCCATTCCTGCATACCACCACCTTTGGCGGCAACCCGCTGGCCTGTGCGGCGGCGCTGGCGACCATCAATGTGTTGCTGGAGCAGAACTTACCGGCTCAGGCTGAGCAAAAAGGCGATATGTTGCTGGACGGTTTCCGTCAACTGGCGCGGGAATATCCCGATCTGGTACAGGAAGCGCGTGGTAAAGGGATGTTGATGGCGATTGAGTTTGTTGATAACGAAATCGGCTATAACTTTGCCAGCGAGATGTTCCGCCAGCGCGTACTGGTGGCCGGAACGCTCAATAACGCCAAAACGATCCGCATTGAACCGCCACTGACACTGACCATTGAACAGTGTGAACTGGTGATCAAAGCGGCGCGTAAGGCGCTGGCGGCCATGCGAGTAAGTGTCGAAGAAGCGTAATATCAAATCGGATGGCGATACGACGTCGCCATCCGATCTTTTTATACGACGCGTACGCCCGCAGGCATCATCCGCTCCGGCGTTAACAGCACGCTTTCACTGCCGTCATCGGTTTCCGCACACAACAGCATGCATTCCGACGTTTCACCACGCATTTTCGCTTTTTGCAGATTGCATAAGACCACCACCGTTTTTCCCATCAACTCTTCTTCGCTGTAGTACGGCACCAGGCTGGTCACGGTTTGCAGTGTTTTTTCCCCCACATCAACCTGTACGATGTACAGCTTGTCGGCGTTTTCATGGCGTTTCACTTCCACAATCTTTCCGACGCGCATTTCCAGACGTGCAAAATCAGCGTAAGCCACGGTTTCCATTGCTTCCTCCCTTCGAGTAAAATTTTACTAAACTATAGAAAAAGTTTTTCTCAATCCTGTAGGCTAAAAATGGAGAATGCAGGCGTGATCACATTCGTGAGCCGCTGTGTTACCGTTACAGCGTCAAAGAAACGCGCTTTATTTACTGAAAACAGGTGACCCAATAAGCACTTCCTCTACAATGGAAGCGCACATCAGGGAAAGTAAAAAAGGTAAACATGGCAACACTAAAAGACATCGCAATCGAAGCTGGCGTATCCCTGGCGACAGTATCCAGGGTCTTAAATGACGATCCGACATTGAATGTGAAAGAAGAGACGAAACATCGCATTCTCGAGATCGCCGAAAAGCTGGAGTACAAGACCAGTAGCGCCCGTAAACTACAGACAGGCGCAGTCAACCAACACCATATTCTGGCTATCTACAGCTACCAGCAGGAGCTGGAGATCAACGATCCTTACTATCTGGCGATCCGCCACGGCATTGAAACCCAGTGCGAAAAGCTGGGCATCGAGCTCACCAACTGTTATGAACACAGCGGATTACCAGACATTAAAAACGTCACCGGTATTTTAATTGTCGGCAAACCCACGCCCGCCCTGCGCGCCGCTGCCAGCGCGTTGACCGACAATATCTGTTTTATCGACTTTCACGAACCCGGCAGCGGTTACGATGCGGTGGATATCGATCTGGCACGCATCAGTAAAGAAATCATCGACTTCTATATCAACCAGGGCGTTAATCGCATTGGTTTTATTGGCGGTGAAGATGAGCCTGGCAAGGCGGATATTCGTGAGGTCGCCTTTGTGGAATATGGCCGACTGAAACAAGTGGTACGCGAAGAGGATATCTGGCGCGGCGGTTTTTCCAGTTCGTCGGGCTATGAACTGGCAAAACAGATGCTGTCGCGGGAAGACTATCCGAAGGCACTGTTTGTTGCTTCCGATTCCATTGCTATCGGCGTACTGCGGGCAATTCATGAACGTGGCCTGAACATCCCACAGGATATTTCGCTTATCAGCGTTAACGATATCCCCACCGCGCGATTTACCTTTCCGCCGCTCTCCACCGTGCGCATCCATTCCGAGATGATGGGAAGTCAGGGCGTTAACCTGGTGTATGAAAAAGCCCGCGATGGTCGCGCGCTGCCGCTGTTAGTCTTCGTTCCCAGCAAATTAAAACTGCGCGGCACGACCCGTTAAATCCCCTTACACACTGTCCGGCAGTCGTTTTTGCCGGACAGTGCTGCCGTTTATTTTCGTGATCCAGTTAAAGTAAATGCATTTAACTGCTACTTTTTAGTAAAAATTTTACTAAACTCCCCAGCAATTACACAAACTACCATCACCATGAATGGTTCCGATTTCTCTCTACCGGGAGGCCCTATGAATCGCTGGGAAAACATTCAGCTCACCCACGAAAACCGACTTGCGCCGCGTGCGTACTTTTTTTCATATGATTCTGTTGCACAGGCGCGTACCTTTGCCCGCGAAACCAGCAGCCTGTTTCTGCCCTTAAGCGGTCAGTGGAATTTCCATTTTTTTGACCACCCGCTGCAAGTGCCTGAAGCCTTCACCTCTGAGTTAATGGCTGACTGGGGGCATATTACCGTCCCCGCCATGTGGCAAATGGAAGGTCACGGCAAACTGCAATATACCGACGAAGGTTTTCCGTTCCCCATCGATGTGCCGTTTGTCCCCAGCGATAACCCAACCGGTGCCTATCAACGTATTTTCACCCTCAGCGACGGCTGGCAGGGTAAACAGACGCTGATTAAATTTGACGGCGTCGAAACCTATTTTGAAGTCTATGTTAACGGTCAGTATGTGGGTTTCAGCAAGGGCAGTCGCCTGACCGCAGAGTTTGACATCAGCGCGATGGTTAAAACCGGCGACAACCTGTTGTGTGTGCGCGTGATGCAGTGGGCGGACTCTACCTACGTGGAAGACCAGGATATGTGGTGGTCGGCGGGGATCTTCCGCGATGTTTATCTGGTCGGAAAACACCTAACGCATATTAACGATTTCACTGTGCGTACCGACTTTGACGAAGCCTATTGCGATGCCACGCTTTCCTGCGAAGTGGTGCTGGAAAATCTCGCAGCCTCCCCTGTCGTAACGACGCTGGAATATACCCTGTTTGATGGCGAACGCGTGGTGCACAGCAGCACCATTGATCATTTGGCAATTGAAAAACTGACCAGCGCCAGCTTTGCTTTTACTGTCGAACAGCCCCAGCAATGGTCAGCAGAATCCCCTTATCTTTACCATCTGGTCATGACGCTGAAAGACGCCGACGGCAACGTTCTGGAAGTGGTACCACAACGCGTTGGCTTCCGTGATATCAAAGTGCGCGACGGTCTGTTCTGGATCAATAACCGTTATGTGATGCTGCACGGCGTCAACCGTCACGACAACGATCATCGCAAAGGCCGCGCCGTTGGAATGGATCGCGTCGAGAAAGATCTCCAGTTGATGAAGCAGCACAATATCAACTCCGTGCGTACCGCTCACTACCCGAACGATCCGCGTTTTTACGAACTGTGTGATATCTACGGCTTGTTTGTGATGGCGGAAACCGACGTCGAATCGCACGGCTTTGCTAATGTCGGCGATATCAGCCGTATTACCGACGATCCGCAGTGGGAAAAAGTCTACGTCGAGCGCATTGTTCGCCATATTCACGCGCAGAAAAACCATCCGTCGATCATCATCTGGTCGCTGGGCAATGAATCCGGCTATGGCTGTAACATCCGCGCGATGTACCATGCGGCTAAAGCGCTGGATGACACGCGACTGGTGCATTACGAAGAAGATCGCGATGCTGAAGTGGTCGATATTATTTCCACCATGTACACCCGCGTGCCGCTGATGAATGAGTTTGGTGAATACCCGCATCCGAAGCCGCGCATCATCTGTGAATATGCTCATGCGATGGGGAACGGACCGGGCGGGCTGACGGAGTACCAGAACGTCTTCTATAAGCACGATTGTATTCAGGGACATTATGTCTGGGAATGGTGCGACCACGGGATCCAGGCGCAGGATGACAACGGCAATGTCTGGTATAAATTCGGCGGCGACTACGGCGACTATCCCAACAACTATAACTTCTGTCTTGATGGTTTGATCTATTCCGATCAGACGCCGGGACCAGGCCTGAAAGAGTACAAACAGGTTATCGCGCCGGTAAAAATCCACGCGCTGGATCTGACTCGCGGCGAGCTGAAAGTCGAAAATAAACTGTGGTTTACCACGCTTGATGACTACACCCTGCACGCAGAGGTGCGCGCCGAAGGTGAAACGCTCGCAACGCAGCAGATTAAACTGCGCGACGTTGCGCCGAACAGCGAAGCCCCCTTGCAGATCACGCTGCCGCAGCTGGACGCCCGCGAAGCGTTCCTCAACATTACGGTGACCAAAGATTCCCGCACCCGCTACAGCGAAGCCGGGCATTCTATCGCCACTTATCAGTTCCCGCTGAAGGAAAACACCGCGCAGCCAGTGCCTTTCGCACCAAATAATGCGCGTCCGCTGACGCTGGAAGACGATCGTTTGAGCTGCACCGTTCGCGGCTACAACTTCGCGATCACCTTCTCAAAAATGAGTGGCAAACCGACATCCTGGCAGGTAAATGGCGAGTCGCTGCTGACTCGCGAGCCAAAGATCAACTTCTTCAAGCCGATGATCGACAACCACAAGCAGGAGTACGAAGGGCTGTGGCAGCCGAATCATTTGCAGATCATGCAGGAACATCTGCGCGACTTTGCCGTAGAACAGAGCGATGGTGAAGTGTTGATCATCAGCCGCACGGTTATAGCACCGCCGGTGTTTGACTTCGGGATGCGCTGCACCTACATCTGGCGCATCGCTGCCGATGGCCAGGTTAACGTGGCGCTTTCCGGCGAGCGTTACGGCGACTATCCGCACATCATTCCGTGCATCGGTTTCACCATGGGGATTAACGGCGAATACGATCAGGTGGCGTATTACGGTCGTGGACCGGGCGAAAACTACGCCGACAGCCAGCAGGCTAACATCATCGATATCTGGCGCAGCACCGTCGATGCCATGTTCGAGAACTATCCCTTCCCGCAGAACAACGGCAACCGTCAGCATGTCCGCTGGACGGCACTGACTAACCGCCACGGCAACGGTCTGCTGGTGGTTCCGCAGCGCCCAATTAACTTCAGCGCCTGGCACTATCCCCAGGAAAACATCCACGCTGCCCAGCACTGTAACGAGCTGCAGCGCAGTGATGACATCACCCTGAATCTCGACCACCAGCTGCTTGGCCTCGGCTCCAACTCCTGGGGCAGCGAGGTGCTGGACTCCTGGCGCGTCTGGTTCCGTGACTTCAGCTACGGCTTTACGTTGCTGCCGGTTTCTGGCGGAGAAGCTACCGCGCAAAGCCTGGCGTCGTATGAGTTCGGCGCAGGGTTCTTTTCCACAAATTTGCACAGCGAGAATAAGCAATGAGGATCATCGATAACTTAGAACAGTTCCGCCAGATTTACGCCTCTGGTAAGAAGTGGCAACGCTGCGTTGAAGCGATTGAAAATATCGACAACATTCAGCCTGGCGTCGCCCACTCCATCGGTGACTCATTGACTTACCGCGTGGAGACAGACTCCGCGACCGATGCGCTATTTACCGGGCATCGACGCTATTTTGAAGTGCATTACTACCTGCAAGGGCAGCAAAAAATTGAATATGCGCCGAAAGAGACATTACAGGTAGTGGAATATTATCGTGACGAAACTGACCGCGAATATTTAAAAGGCTGCGGAGAAACCGTAGAGGTCCACGAAGGGCAAATCGTTATTTGCGATATCCATGAAGCATATCGGTTTATCTGCAATAACGCGGTCAAAAAAGTGGTTCTCAAAGTCACCATCGAAGATGGTTATTTCCATAACAAATAACAACTACGGCGGCAAAAGGAGTTTGCCGCCACCGCTACCCTACACATTTTCGGAGATGTGTTATGTCTGATACCAAACGTAATACAATCGGCAAATTCGGCTTGCTCTCGCTGACTTTTGCCGCCGTTTACAGCTTTAACAACGTTATCAATAATAATATTGAGCTTGGACTGGCCTCGGCACCGATGTTTTTCCTCGCGACGATTTTTTATTTTATTCCCTTCTGTCTGATCATCGCAGAATTTGTTTCGTTAAATAAAAACTCAGAAGCCGGTGTCTACGCGTGGGTAAAAAGTTCGCTGGGCGGGCGTTGGGCATTTATTACTGCCTATACCTACTGGTTCGTAAACCTGTTCTTTTTCACCTCGCTGTTGCCGCGCGTTATTGCTTATGCTTCGTATGCCTTCCTCGGCTACGAATATATTATGACGCCGGTTGCCACCACCATTATCAGTATGGTGCTGTTCGCCTTCTCCACCTGGGTTTCCACCAACGGGGCGAAAATGTTGGGGCCAATTACCTCCGTCACTTCAACGCTGATGCTGCTGTTAACGCTCTCCTACATTTTACTGGCAGGTACGGCGCTGGTTGGCGGCGTACAGCCTGCTGACCCCATCACCGTTGACGCGATGATCCCGAACTTCAACTGGGCGTTCCTCGGCGTTACCACCTGGATCTTTATGGCCGCAGGTGGCGCGGAGTCCGTCGCGGTGTACGTTAACGACGTCAAAGGCGGTTCGAAATCGTTCGTTAAAGTGATCATCCTCGCCGGGATTTTTATCGGCGTACTGTATTCCGTCTCCTCGGTGCTGATTAACGTCTTCGTCAGCAGCAAAGAGTTGAAATTTACCGGCGGATCGGTGCAGGTATTCCACGGCATGGCGGCGTATTTTGGTCTACCGGAAGCGTTGATGAATCGCTTTGTCGGTCTGGTGTCCTTTACCGCGATGTTCGGTTCCCTGCTGATGTGGACCGCAACGCCGGTGAAAATTTTCTTCTCCGAAATCCCGGAAGGCATCTTTGGTAAGAAAACCGTCGAACTGAACGAAAACGGCGTTCCGGCGCGCGCAGCGTGGATCCAGTTCCTGATCGTCATCCCGCTGATGATTATCCCGATGCTCGGTTCCAATACCGTGCAGGATCTGATGAATACTATTATTAATATGACCGCCGCAGCGTCCATGCTTCCGCCGTTATTCATCATGCTGGCTTACCTGAATTTACGCGCCAAATTAGATCACCTGCCACGCGATTTCCGTATGGGCTCCCGCCGCACCGGTATTATCGTTGTTTCAATGCTGATTGCGATATTTGCCGTAGGGTTTGTCGCTTCGACATTCCCGACTGGCGCGAATATTCTGACCATCATTTTTTATAACGTCGGCGGTATTGTTATCTTCCTTGGCTTTGCGTGGTGGAAATACAGTAAATATATAAAGGGATTAACGGCTGAAGAGCGCCATATTGAAGCGACGCCAGCCAGCAATGTTGATTAAGCAGAATAATAAAAAATGAGCAGGCATTTTCCCTCTTCCTGGATGAGGAGAGGGAAAATAGTTTCTGCCTTTATATTTTTATAATTACAACGATAAAAGGCTGTACTTTTTCTTTAGCTCATGGATTAACACAATGAAATTAATCACTGCACCATGCAGAGCATTACTTGCTCTGCCGTTTTGCTACGCCTTTTCTGCGGCAGGAGAAGAAGCACGTCCGGCAGAACATGACGACACAAAAACACCTGCAATTACCTCGACATCTTCTCCTTCATTTCGTTTTTACGGCGAATTAGGGGTTGGTGGATATATGGATTTAGAGGGTGAGAATAAACATAAATACAGCGACGGCACCTATATTGAAGGTGGCCTGGAGATGAAGTACGGCTCCTGGTTCGGCCTGATTTACGGCGAAGGCTGGACCGTGCAGGCCGACCACGACGGCAATGCCTGGGTGCCAGACCATAGCTGGGGTGGTTTCGAGGGAGGAATTAACCGTTTCTATGGCGGTTATCGTACCAATGATGGCACCGAAATCATGCTCAGTCTGCGTCAGGATTCCTCGCTGGATGACCTGCAATGGTGGGGCGACTTCACCCCCGATCTGGGCTACGTCATTCCCAATACCCGCGACATTATGACCGCGCTGAAGGTGCAGAACTTAAGCGGCAACTTTCGTTATAGCGTCACCGCCACACCTGCCGGACATCATGACGAAAGCAAAGCCTGGCTACATTTTGGCAAGTACGATCGCTATGACGACAAATACACCTATCCGGCAATGATGAACGGTTACATCCAGTATGACCTTGCCGAAGGCATCACCTGGATGAACGGTCTGGAAATCACCGACGGCACAGGACAGCTCTATCTCACGGGCCTGCTAACTCCTAACTTTGCCGCTCGCGCCTGGCACCATACCGGACGCGCCGACGGGCTGGACGTACCGGGAAGTGAAAGTGGGATGATGGTGAGCGCCATGTATGAAGCGTTAAAGGGCGTTTATCTCTCCACCGCTTACACCTACGCCAAACATCGCCCTGACCACGCTGACGATGAAACCACCTCTTTCATGCAGTTTGGTATCTGGTACGAATACGGCGGCGGACGTTTCGCCACGGCTTTTGATAGCCGCTTCTACATGAAAAATGCCTCTCACGATCCCAGCGACCAAATCTTCCTGATGCAATATTTCTACTGGTAATAAGGACTGTAATTTCATGAAAATAAAAACTATTTTAACGCCAGTAACCTGCGCTCTGCTGATAAGTTTTTCCGCCCATGCCGCTAACGCCGACAATTATAAAAACGTGATTAACCGTACTGGCGCGCCGCAGTACATGAAGGATTACGATTACGACGATCACCAGCGTTTTAATCCGTTTTTCGATCTCGGAGCCTGGCATGGTCATCTGTTGCCAGACGGCCCTAACACCATGGGCGGCTTTCCGGGCGTTGCGCTGCTGACGGAAGAGTACATCAACTTTATGGCCAGCAATTTCGACCGCCTGACCGTCTGGCAGGACGGCAAGAAAGTCGACTTTACGCTGGAGGCATACAGTATTCCCGGTGCGCTGGTGCAAAAACTGACAGCAAAAGATGTGCAAGTCGAAATGACTCTGCGCTTCGCCACGCCGCGCACGTCACTACTGGAAACCAAAATCACCAGCAATAAACCGCTGGATCTGGTGTGGGACGGCGAACTGCTGGAAAAACTGGAAGCGAAAGAAGGGAAACCGCTTTCCGATAAAACCATTGCTGGCGAATACCCTGACTATCAGCGCAAAATCAGCGCCACCCGTGATGGCCTGAAAGTCACCTTTGGCAAAGTGCGCGCCACCTGGGATCTGCTGACCTCCGGCGAATCGGAATATCAGGTGCATAAATCCCTGCCGGTGCAGACTGAAATCAACGGTAATCGCTTTACCAGTAAGGCGCATATCAACGGTTCGACGACGCTCTATACCACCTATTCCCATCTGCTGACCGCTCAGGAAGTTAGCAAAGAGCAAATGCAGATCCGCGATATTCTGGCGCGTCCGGCGTTTTATCTCACCGCCTCGCAGCAACGCTGGGAAGAGTATCTGAAGAAAGGGTTAACCAATCCGGATGCGACGCCGGAACAGACGCGCGTCGCGGTGAAAGCGATCGAAACGCTCAACGGTAACTGGCGCTCGCCTGGCGGCGCGGTGAAATACAACACCGTCACGCCGTCGGTGACCGGGCGCTGGTTCTCCGGCAATCAGACCTGGCCGTGGGGTACCTGGAAGCAGGCGTTTGCGATGGCGCATTTCAATCCGGACATCGCCAAAGAGAATATCCGCGCGGTCTTCTCCTGGCAGATCCAGCCCGGCGACAGCGTGCGTCCGCAGGATGTGGGCTTTGTCCCCGACCTGATAGCGTGGAACCTTAGCCCCGAGCGTGGTGGCGATGGCGGCAACTGGAACGAACGTAATACCAAACCCAGCCTTGCCGCCTGGTCGGTGATGGAAGTGTATAACGTCACCCAGGATAAAACCTGGCTGGCAGAGATGTACCCGAAACTGGTGGCCTATCACGACTGGTGGTTACGTAACCGCGATCACAACGGCAACGGCGTGCCGGAATATGGCGCGACCCGCGACAAAGCCCACAACACTGAGAGCGGCGAGATGCTGTTTACGGTGAAAAAAGGCGATAAAGAAGAGACGCAGTCTGGGCTGAACAACTACGCCCGCGTGGTGGAGAAAGGCCAGTACGACAGTCTGGAAATTCCGGCACAGGTTGCTGCATCGTGGGAATCGGGCCGTGATGACGCCGCCGTCTTTGGTTTTATCGACAAAGAACAGTTGGATAAATATGTCGCTAATGGCGGCAAACGTAGCGACTGGACGGTGAAATTCGCCGAAAACCGCAGTCAGGACGGAACGTTGCTGGGCTACTCGCTATTGCAGGAGTCGGTGGATCAGGCCAGCTATATGTACAGCGATAACCATTATCTGGCGGAGATGGCGACCATCCTCGGTAAGCCAGAAGAGGCCAAACGCTATCGCCAGTTGGCACAGCAGCTCGCGGACTACATCAACACCTGTATGTTCGACCCGACTACCCAGTTCTACTATGACGTACGTATTGAAGATAAACCACTGGCGAACGGCTGCGCGGGCAAACCGATTGTTGAGCGCGGTAAAGGGCCGGAAGGCTGGTCGCCGCTGTTTAACGGTGCGGCAACGCAGGCCAATGCCGACGCGGTGGTGAAGGTGATGCTCGATCCTAAAGAGTTCAACACCTTTGTCCCGCTGGGAACGGCGGCGTTAACCAATCCGGCTTTTGGCGCTGATATCTACTGGCGTGGGCGCGTATGGGTGGATCAGTTCTGGTTTGGTCTGAAAGGGATGGAGCGTTACGGTTATCGTGATGATGCCCTGAAGCTGGCGGATACGTTCTTCCGGCACGCCAAAGGGTTAACCGCCGATGGACCAATTCAGGAAAATTACAACCCGCTGACAGGCGCACAGCAAGGCGCACCAAATTTCTCCTGGAGTGCCGCGCATTTGTATATGTTGTATAACGATTTTTTCCGTAAGCAATAATTTGCAACTGCTGGCGGATGCGGCGTAAACGCCTTATCCGCCCTACATGTGCAATCCTCCTGGCCGGATAAAACGCGGCAAGCGTTGCATCCGGCAACTGCACCGCGCCACTGGCGGATGCGGCGTGAACGCCTTATCCGCCCTACATGTGCAATCCCCCAGGCCGGATAAAACACGGCAAGCGTCGCATCCGGCGTTATCACCGGGCGTATTCTTTTTGAATCCCATCACAAACCCCGCACTCCCCTTTTCCCTTTTCTCCGGCGACGGCTAAATTAGAACTCATCCGACCACATAACAATTATTTTACATACTGGACAATTTTATGAGCTACCCGTCGCTGTTCGCCCCGCTGGATTTAGGTTTTACCACGTTAAAAAACCGCGTGTTGATGGGCTCAATGCACACCGGGCTGGAGGAATACCCGGACGGTGCCGAGCGGCTGGCAGCGTTTTATGCCGAACGCGCCCGTCACGGCGTGGCGCTGATTGTCAGCGGCGGCATTGCACCAGATTTAACAGGCGTTGGCATGGAAGGTGGCGCAATGCTCAACGACGCCAGCCAGATCCCACACCATCGCACCATTACCGAAGCGGTACATCAGGAAGGCGGCAAAATAGCCCTGCAAATTTTGCATACCGGGCGCTACAGCTACCAACCGCATCTGGTCGCTCCCTCCGCATTGCAGGCCCCCATCAACCGTTTCGTTCCTCACGAACTCACCCATGAAGAGATCCTGCAACTGATCGACGATTTCGCCCACTGCGCGCAACTGGCACGGGAGGCAGGATACGACGGTGTAGAGGTAATGGGGTCCGAAGGGTATTTGATCAACGAATTTCTGACGCTGCGCACCAATCAGCGTAGTGACCAGTGGGGCGGCGATTACCGCAACCGGATGCGATTTGCCGTAGAAGTAGTGCGTGCGATGCGCGAACGCGTCGGCAACGACTTCATTATTATCTACCGACTGTCGATGCTCGACCTGGTCGAAGACGGCGGGACTTTTGCCGAAACGGTAGAGCTGGCGCAGGCCATTGAAGCGGCGGGCGCGACCATTATCAACACCGGCATTGGCTGGCATGAAGCACGTATTCCGACCATTGCCACGCCCGTGCCGCGCGGCGCATTTAGCTGGGTCACGCGCAAACTGAAAGGCCACGTCTCGCTGCCGCTGGTAACCACCAACCGGATTAACGATCCGCAGGTTGCCGACGATATTCTCTCGCGCGGCGATGCCGATATGGTATCGATGGCACGACCGTTTCTTGCTGATGCGGAACTGCTGTCAAAAGCGCAATCGGGGCGAGCCGATGAGATCAACACCTGCATTGGCTGCAATCAGGCCTGCCTCGATCAGATCTTCGTTGGCAAAGTCACCTCGTGCCTGGTGAATCCTCGCGCCTGCCACGAAACCAAAATGCCAATCCTTCCTGCCGTGCAGAAAAAAAATCTGGCGGTGGTCGGTGCGGGACCTGCTGGGCTGGCGTTTGCCATTAACGCGGCGGCGCGTGGGCATCAGGTAACATTGTTTGATGCCCACAGCGAGATCGGCGGGCAGTTTAATATCGCCAAACAGATCCCCGGCAAAGAGGAGTTTTACGAAACGCTGCGCTATTACCACCGGATGATCGAAGTGACGGGCGTGACGCTGAAACTCAATCACACCGTGACGGCGGATCAGTTACAGGCGTTCGATGAAACGATCCTCGCCAGTGGGATCGTGCCGCGCGTTCCGCCTATCGACGGGATCGATCATCCGAAGGTATTGAGTTATCTCGATGTACTGCGCGACAAAGCGCCGGTAGGCAACAAGGTTGCCATCATCGGTTGTGGCGGGATTGGTTTTGATACGGCGATGTATTTAAGTCAGCCGGGCGAATCCACCAGCCAGAATATCGCCGGGTTCTGTAATGAGTGGGGGATCGACAGCAGCCTACAACAGGCTGGTGGCTTAAGCCCGCAGGGAATGCAGATCCCGCGTAGCCCACGGCAAATTGTGATGCTCCAGCGCAAAGCCAGCAAACCAGGACAGGGGTTAGGCAAAACCACCGGCTGGATCCATCGCACCACCCTGCTCTCGCGGGGTGTGAAAATGATCCCAGGCGTAAGTTATCAGAAGATTGACGATGACGGGCTGCATGTGGTGATCAACGGCGAAACGCAGGTATTAGCAGTGGACAATGTGGTGATCTGCGCAGGGCAAGAGCCAAACCGCGCGCTGGCGCAACCGCTGATTGATAGCGGGAAAACTGTGCATTTAATTGGCGGCTGCGATGTGGCTATGGAGCTGGACGCACGACGGGCAATTGCCCAGGGAACACGGCTGGCGCTGGAGATTTAAATCGTTATTTGAAGCGCCGGATGCAACGCATCCGGCACGTCGCGTTAATCAATAAACAAGGCGGGAGAAATGCCGAATCGCGTTGCCAATTTTTTAGCGTGTTCCAGCGTTAATTTCCTCTTCCCGCTCAAAACGCGTGACACCATAGATTTACTGCCAATTTCCGGCAGATCGGAAAGGGTTAAACCATATTGATCCATAAGGGTACGAATCACGGCTATACCGCCAGGCATGGCTTGAGCCATGGCATTAAATTCCGCAAATTCGGGCGCTGATTCTTCCCACGCGGTTATTTTGGCACACACCAGATCCAGCAAGGGGTTTTCAGGAGCGTTGAGCAGCAGATGATCTACCAGTTCCAGCGCCTGGGTGTATTGTTCCTCGTTCTGAATACCCGCCAGAAAAGGTGCCACCGCAGTTAGCTTTTCTCCTGCTTGCAAGATGTCGGCAATCGCAATCATTTTTTCCCCTTAGTACGATGAACAGCGGTAAAGAAATCGTATTCTTTATGCGTCATAACTTCACGTATGTAGCACTTTTGCGATTCAAAAAAGACCATTGCTACAACACGTAATTCATTGCCCCCAACATTGAAAACATAATGCTTATCCAGATATTTGAAGTTATCCAGAGATGGGAATACTGCTTTTAATGACTCAGGTTTTTTGAAATATCCCTTAGCAATCGTGTTCCCTAGAGCCACCAACTCCGTTTTATGTTGCGGGTATTTTTCCGCAGCATCTTTCAATGCTTTTTGAGTTATCAGGTGCATTCTTCATCACGTCCGTTGACAAATTGGCAATATGATAACATCCGTTGACAGATTGGCAACGGATGAATTTATCTGTGTGACGGAAGAATAAACGTAGAAAAACGCTAAACAAGAGAATGTAGAGGATGGTGAGAGGGATTTTTTGTTTTATGGAAGCGCGATTCCAGAACTGGGCAGACATTGCCGGATGCGACGCTTGCCGCGTCTTATCCGGCCTGGGAGTAACGTGCTGAACGTAGGCCGGATAAGGCGTTAACGCCGCATCCGGCAGGTAACTCCCAATCTTACCGACGACGCCCCAGCTTCACTGTTTTCAGCACCACAAATTTATTATTCGTGGCGATGGTGGTGCAGTTGCCGAAAATCTTCTTCAGTTTATGGAAGTAATCCAGGTGACGGTTGGCAACGATATACAGTTCGCCGTTGATTTTCAGGCAGCGGCGGGCGTGGTGGAACATCTCCCAGGCGACGTTATCGGTCAGCGCATGTTGCTGATGAAACGGCGGGTTGCAGAGCACAGCATTAAAGCGGAAAGGCTCCACTCCGGAGAGCGCGTTGTTGATCATAAACTCGCAGCGATCCAACGCCTCTGGCATGTTGGTTTCAACATTCATTCGGCTGGAAGCGACCGCCATCGGCGATTCATCGACAAACACCACTTTCGCCTGCGGGTTTTTATCAAGCAGCGTCAGGCCAATAACGCCGTTACCACAGCCGAGATCGACAATCTCACCTTCGAGATTCTCTGGCAGATGTTGCATAAAGAAGCGTGCGCCAATATCCAGCCCGGTGCGGGAGAAGACATTCGCATGGTTGTGGATAGTCCAGTCAGTACCTTCCAGCTTCCAGCTAACGGTCTGCGGCGCATCGGCCAGCGGCGGTTCATTGAAAGTGCAATTAATCAGGCGCGCTTTTTTCCATGCCAGCGTAGTGGTGGTCGGTCCGAGCACTTTCTCGAACAGCTCCAGCGTGGAAGTGTGAATGTCACGGGCTTTGGCACCGGCAATAATACGTGTATCCGACGTGACCACTTTGCGCAGCGCACGCAGTTGCTGTTCCAGCAATGCCAGTGTTTTCGGCACTTTGATCAGCACCACACCCGGCTGTTGCGGGTAGTCGGCGGTGCTGTCGAGAAACTTCACGCTCGACTCATCAATCCCGTTTAGGCGTAAATTCTCGCGCGTCGCCAGTTCACTGATGTATGAGTCGCCAATGCTGTACGGCTTATGTTCCGCCAGCGCACAACTTAACGCACCAAAGGCATCATTCAGGATCAACACCGGGCCGCGGATTTCTGTGTCGTCCAACTGTTGCAGCAAATATTCATCCGCCGCTTCCCACGCCTGTAGCGGGTTAACGTCATCCGTCGCCGGAAAACGTTGCAGTGTCAGTGAACGGAAACCGTTGTCTAAGTGGCTCATCGGCCCTCCTGAATGATAAAATTTCGACGTTGCCCCTGAAAAGGGTGCGTGAGTATACCCTTTTTCTCTTTTTCGTGGGTGGTTATGAGCAATCTTACTTATCTTCAGGGTTATCCCGAGCAGCTACTTTCCCAGGTGCGAACGCTGATTAACGAACAGCGTCTGGGCGATGTGCTGGCAAAACGCTATCCGGGAACACACGACTACGCCACCGATAAAGCCCTCTGGCAATATACTCAGGATCTAAAAAATCAGTTTCTGCGCAATGCCCCGCCGATCAATAAAGTGATGTATGACAATAAGATCCATGTGCTAAAAAACGCGCTCGGGTTACATACCGCTGTTTCTCGTGTGCAGGGCGGCAAGCTGAAAGCAAAAGCAGAGATCCGCGTCGCTACTGTGTTTCGCAACGCGCCGGAACCGTTTTTACGTATGATCGTGGTGCACGAACTGGCGCACCTGAAGGAGAAAGAGCATAACAAAGCGTTTTACCAGTTGTGCTGCCATATGGAGCCGCAGTACCACCAGCTTGAGTTCGACACCCGGCTGTGGCTAACGCAGTTGTCGCTTGGGCAGGACAAAATCTGAAAATGATGTCAGGCGTTATCTTTTCTTTCTTTAGCGCCTAAAATCGACCTCCCCCCTTTCGTTAAGGATAACGACCATGCAGCCCCGCCTTCTTCTCCGTATTTGTTTTTCTCGCCGGACTCTTAAGATTGGCTGTTTGTTGTTGCTTATAGCAGGAGCGACCATTTTTATTGCCGATCGCGTTATGGTCAACGCCAGCAAACAGCTGACCTGGAGCGATGTCAACGCAGTTCCGGCGCGTAACGTGGGCTTATTGCTGGGGGCCAGGCCGGGTAATCGCTACTTTACCCGACGTATTGATACCGCAGCAGCGTTGTACCACGCCGGAAAAGTGAAATGGCTACTGGTAAGTGGCGATAACGGACGTAAAAATTACGATGAAGCCTCAGGTATGCAGCAGGCTTTGATCGCTAAAGACGTACCGGCAAAAGTGATCTTCTGCGACTATGCCGGATTCTCAACGCTGGATTCGGTAGTGCGTGCCAAAAAGGTTTTTGGTGAAAACCATATCACCATTATCTCGCAAGAATTTCATAATCAACGCGCCATCTGGCTGGCAAAACAGTACGGCATCGACGCTATCGGTTTTAACGCGCCAGACCTCAATATGAAGCACGGTTTTTATACTCAACTGCGGGAGAAACTCGCTCGTGTCAGCGCCGTGATTGACGCCAAAATCCTCCATCGCCAGCCGAAATATCTCGGGCCTTCGGTCATGATTGGGCCGTTTAGTGAGCATGGCTGTCCGGCGCAGAAATAATGCGTATCTGCGCACGTCGAAGATGAAAAAGGCGTGCTACATTGACGACAGAATCCCTTTATGGAGTATCCACGCGTTATGATACGTTTCGCTGTGATTGGTACGAACTGGATCACTCGCCAGTTCGTCGAGGCCGCCCATGAGAGCGGTAAATACAAGTTAACCGCCGTATATTCCCGCAGCCTTGAACAGGCCCAGCACTTCGCCAATGATTTTTCTGTCGAGCATCTGTTTACCTCGCTGGAAGCGATGGCGGAAAGCGATGCCATTGACGCGGTGTATATTGCCAGCCCGAATTCCCTGCATTTTTCCCAGACACAACTTTTCCTTAGCCATAAAATTAATGTGATTTGCGAGAAACCGCTGGCGTCGAATCTGGCGGAAGTGGATGCCGCCATTGCCTGTGCGCGGGAAAATCAGGTGGTGCTGTTTGAGGCATTTAAAACCGCCTGCCTGCCGAACTTTCATTTGTTGCGCCAGGCGCTGCCGAAAGTCGGCAAACTGCGGAAAGTCTTTTTCAACTATTGCCAGTATTCCTCGCGGTATCAACGTTACCTGGATGGTGAGAATCCCAACACCTTTAATCCGGCATTCTCTAACGGTTCAATTATGGATATCGGTTTTTACTGTCTGGCGTCGGCGGTGGCGTTATTTGGTGAGCCGAAAAGCGTGCAGGCAACCGCCAGTTTGCTGGCAAGCGGCGTTGACGCCCAGGGCGTGGTGGTGATGGATTACGGTGATTTCAGCGTCACCTTGCAGCACTCAAAAGTCAGTGATTCTGTCCTGGCGAGCGAGATTCAGGGCGAAGCAGGATCGCTGGTGATTGAAAAACTGTCTGAATGCCAGAAAGTGTGCTTCGTGCCGCGTGGCAGCCAAATGCAGGATCTCACCCAGCCGCAGCATATTAATACCATGCTCTACGAAGCAGAGCTGTTCGCTACCCTGGTGGATGAGCATCTGGTGGATCATCCAGGGCTGGCGGTCAGTCGCATCACCGCCAAACTGCTGACCGAGATCCGCCGCCAGACTGGGGTGATTTTTCCGGCAGATAGCGTAAAACTATAATTGCCAAAGTAAAACAGTGTAAAAGGTATGTAACAGACCATTGACTGGCTGAATGGTCTGTCATACTTTGTTACCTGCAAAGGGGAGTAACTTCATTGCCGGTCGATCGTCATTACGATGTGTGAAAAACCACATCCGGTCACCGGGCAACCCGAAAGGAATACGCAGACGTATTCCTTTTTTGTTGTAAGTGAGACCTTGCCGGAAGGCGAGGTCTATGCATAAAAAGCAGCGGCTGACGTCTTCCGACGTTGGCCGTTTTTTTATGTGTAAGGAACTTCTATGAATACTGTCGGCACGCCGTTGCTATGGGGCGGATTCGCTGTTGTTGTCGCCATTATGCTGGCTATCGACCTGTTGTTGCAGGGGCGTCGTGGGGCACATGCCATGACCATGAAACAGGCTGCGGCCTGGTCGCTGGTCTGGGTGACGCTGTCGTTACTGTTTAACGCCGCTTTCTGGTGGTATCTGGTGCAAACCGAAGGTCGCGCCGTTGCCGATCCACAGGCACTGGCCTTTCTCACAGGTTATCTGATTGAGAAATCGCTGGCGGTCGATAACGTCTTTGTCTGGCTGATGTTGTTCAGCTATTTCTCTGTTCCGACGGCATTACAACGCCGCGTGCTGGTGTATGGCGTGCTCGGGGCGATTGTTCTGCGTACCATCATGATCTTCACTGGCAGCTGGCTAATTTCGCAGTTCGACTGGATCCTGTATATCTTCGGTGCCTTCCTGCTGTTTACCGGCGTGAAGATGGCGCTCGCCCATGAAGATGAATCAGGCATTGGCGACAAGCCGCTGGTGCGCTGGCTACGCGGTCATTTGCGCATGACCGACACCATCGACAACGAGCATTTCTTTGTGCGTAAGAATGGATTGCTGTACGCCACACCGCTGATGCTGGTACTGATTCTGGTGGAATTGAGCGACGTGATTTTCGCCGTGGATAGCATTCCGGCTATCTTCGCCGTGACCACTGACCCGTTCATTGTGCTGACCTCAAACCTGTTTGCGATCCTCGGCCTGCGTGCGATGTATTTCCTGCTGGCGGGCGTAGCAGAGCGTTTCTCGATGCTCAAATATGGCCTGGCGGTGATTCTGGTGTTTATCGGTATCAAGATGCTGATTGTCGACTTCTACCATATTCCAATCGCCGTCTCGCTGGGCGTGGTGTTTGGCATTCTGGTGATGACGTTTATTATCAACGCCTGGGTGAATTATCGGCATGATAAGCAGCGGGGAGAATGATTCGCTGTATATTAAGCCATTCCTAGAGATAACTCATTCCAGACAAAGGTGAGCTATTAATTATGTAATCGGCTTGTAGCTCTTTACAAAAAGACCGCACGGGTGTTGGTGGCGTCAAAATCGCCGAAGCGTTCCCTGGAGGCCGGGGCGACGCGCATGGATGCGCGGCGAGGGCGCATCTTACAGGGACGTTCCCTTGCGCCCGACCCGGTAGCCGCAAGGGATAAGCTGAGGGAATCGCGCAGCGGCGATTTTGTTCGCCAGAGCCTGGGGGCGCAGGGGGCGGCGGCGATTGGCCGCCCCCTGCGCGCTCCCTGCGCCAGTGACTTTATATGGCATAGCACATTAAAGGAGCGCAACCGTTCTCATATTCCAAATAGTTTTGCCCATATGTTATCTAATCAGCCTTAGTAGCCAGTCCTTCCCTCTGTTTATGTCAAACAAATGTAACAATTAAGTTGCAAAACATGACCTCTCTTTAAAATCCAGCATTTTTCGCTTCCCGAAGCTGTAACTTTCCTTATACTCGACCTTGCAAACACTTTGTTACATCCTGAAAGATGCGTCGACAGAACGCACCAGGGATGTGCGACAACACAATGAAAGGATCGAAAAATGACTACGCAACGTTCACCGGGGCTATTCCGGCGTCTGGCTCATGGCAGCCTGGTAAAACAAATCCTGGTCGGCCTTGTTCTGGGGATTCTTCTGGCATGGATCTCAAAACCCGCGGCGGAAGCTGTTGGTCTGTTAGGTACTTTGTTCGTCGGCGCACTGAAAGCTGTTGCCCCCATCCTGGTGTTGATGCTGGTAATGGCATCTATTGCTAACCACCAGCACGGTCAGAAAACCAATATCCGCCCTATTTTGTTCCTCTATCTACTGGGCACCTTCTCTGCTGCTCTGGCCGCAGTAGTCTTCAGCTTTGCCTTCCCTTCTACCCTGCATTTATCCAGTAGCGCGGGTGATATTTCGCCGCCGTCAGGCATTGTCGAAGTGATGCGCGGGCTGGTAATGAGCATGGTTTCCAACCCCATCGACGCGCTGCTGAAAGGTAACTACATCGGGATTCTGGTGTGGGCGATCGGCCTCGGCTTCGCACTGCGTCACGGTAACGAGACCACCAAAAACCTGGTCAACGATATGTCGAATGCCGTCACCTTTATGGTGAAACTGGTCATTCGCTTCGCACCGATTGGTATTTTTGGTCTGGTTTCTTCTACCCTGGCAACCACCGGTTTCTCCACACTGTGGGGCTACGCGCAACTGCTGTTCGTGCTGGTTGGCTGCATGTTAATGGTGGCGCTGGTGGTTAACCCATTGCTGGTGTGGTGGAAAATTCGTCGTAACCCGTTCCCGCTGGTGCTGCTGTGCCTGCGCGAAAGCGGTGTGTATGCCTTCTTCACCCGCAGCTCTGCAGCGAACATTCCGGTGAATATGGCGCTGTGTGAAAAGCTGAATCTGGATCGCGATACCTATTCCGTTTCTATTCCGCTGGGAGCCACCATCAATATGGCGGGCGCAGCAATCACTATTACCGTGTTGACGCTGGCTGCGGTTAATACGCTGGGTATTCCGGTCGATCTGCCCACGGCGCTGCTGTTGAGCGTGGTGGCTTCTCTGTGTGCCTGTGGCGCATCCGGCGTGGCGGGGGGGTCTCTGCTGCTGATCCCACTGGCCTGTAATATGTTCGGTATTTCGAACGATATCGCCATGCAGGTGGTTGCCGTCGGCTTTATCATCGGCGTATTGCAGGACTCTTGCGAAACCGCGCTGAACTCTTCAACTGACGTGCTGTTCACTGCGGCAGCTTGCCAGGCAGAAGACGATCGTCTGGCAAATAGCGCCCTGCGTAATTAATTGTTTAACCCCTTTCGTCTACGGCGGAAGGGGTTTTCTCAACTTTAAACGGATCAATTCCCCTTTTCTGCATCCGCCAGAAACGAATGATATTCAGGCCATTCATAAGCAGAAAACTACCCTCAATCATCGTGCCGCCTATCGACCCCGCCCAGAAGTTGTGAATCACCCAGCAACACGTTGAAAACCACATTACGCAGCGCATGGTCAGCCCTTTACAGCGGAATAGCGCCCAGGTACTGACAATCGTGCCGATAACCGGCAATAGTTCGACAGGATGATGGAACTTCGCGAGGCCAATTCCGCCAGTCAGCACAATAAAAATCGCCATTACCCATAAGCTGCGCGTGCGTAAGGTAATCAATGTACGAATGGCATTAAGGATGGCACTGGCACCAGCGGGATAGGTGCCCAGAAGAAAAAAATGTACGCCAATAACGGCGCTATAGACCGAAAGCTGCTTTTTGAAGCGACGTTCGTCACGATTGAAAAATGTTGTGATACCAATCAGAAAGGCGATGACACCCACGCCCTGGGCCAGCCAATACGCGGTCATGATAAATCCTTAGCAGGTATGGAAAAGCAAACGGCGCTTCACATTATGAAACGCCGTTTTTTATTAACAACTCATTTCGACTTTATAGCGTTACGCCGCTTTTGAAGATCGCCAGTTCGCGGAAGTCGTTACGCTCGTTACAGGTTTGCTTACCGTTGGCAAACTCAACGATGGTGTCGATAAATTCTTCCAGCAACTGCGGCATCGCTTTACCGTGGATCAACTGACCCGCGTCAAAGTCGATCCAGTGTTTTTTCTTCGCCGCCAGTTCACTGTTGGTGGCGATTTTCACCGTCGGCACAAATCCACCATACGGCGTGCCACGACCAGTACTGAACAGCACCATATGGCAGCCCGCACCCGCCAGGGCGCTGGTCGCTACGGCATCGTTACCCGGCGCACTTAACAAGTTCAGCCCTGGCGTTTTCAGACGCTCGCCGTAACGCAGCACGTCAACCACGACGCTGGAACCCGCTTTCTGGGTACAGCCAAGTGATTTGTCTTCCAGCGTGGTGATACCGCCCGCTTTGTTCCCCGGCGATGGGTTTTCATAGATCGGCTGATCATGGGCAATAAAGTACTGTTTGAAGTCGTTGACCATGGTGACCAGTTTTTCAAACGTTGCTTCGTCGCGGCAATGGTCCATCAGCAACTGCTCTGCGCCAAACATCTCCGGCACTTCGGTCAGTACGGTAGTACCGCCGTTAGCAATCACGTAGTCAGAGAAACGCCCCAGCATCGGGTTCGCAGTAATACCAGAAAGACCGTCAGAACCACCGCACTCCAGACCAAACTTCAGTTCGCTGAGTTTGCCTGGCTCGCGTTTATCGTTGCGCATCACGTTATACAGCTGATGCAAATGCTCGATTCCGGCTTCGATCTCATCATCCTGCTGTTGGCAGATCATGAAATGAACGCGTTCAGGATCGATATCGCCCAGCGTTTCACGGAATGCGGCAACCTGGTTGTTTTCACAGCCCAGACCAATCACCAGCACTGCGCCTGCGTTCGGGTGGCGCACCATGTTTTGCAGCATGGTGCGGGTATTAATGTGATCGTCGCCCAGCTGTGAGCAGCCGTAGGTGTGGCTGAAGAGGAACACGCCGTCGGTACCTTCGGCGTTGTTGGTTTCTTTCAGGAAACGATTTTGGATCTGCCGCGCGATGCCGTTGACACAGCCCACGGTTGGCAGGATCCACAGCTCATTACGCACCCCGACATCGCCGTTAGCGCGACGATAGATCTGCACTTCACGATCTGCCGCTTGCGCAGGCAGATCCTGAAAATCAGGTTGATAGCGATACTGATCCAGATCGCTCAGATTCGTGCGCGTATTGTGGGCGTGAACGTGTTCCCCCGCCGCAATATCCGCCAATGCATAACCAATCGGCAGGCCATATTTGATGACGTTGGCCCCTTTTGCGATATTCGTTAACGCAAATTTATGTCCACGAGCAACATCCTGGCGCAGCCTAACAGTTTGGTTATCGACACTGACTTCTGTGCCTTCAGCCAAATCCGCTAAAGCGACCGCGACGTTATCCAGCGCATGGATCTTGATGTATTGCATATCAACCCCAGACCTTAGTTCAGTTCAATGGCGAAGTAGTCACGCGCATTGTTAAAGCAAATATTTTTCACCATCTCGCCCAGCAGGTTGATGTCCGCCGGTGCTTCGCCCGCTTCCACCCAGCGACCGATCATCTGGCACAGAATGCGGCGGAAGTATTCGTGACGGGTGTATGACAGGAAGCTACGGCTGTCAGTTAGCATACCGACAAAGCGGCTCAGCAAACCGAGCTGCGCCAGTTGGGTCATCTGACGTTCCATACCGTCTTTCTGATCGTTAAACCACCAGCCGGAACCGAACTGCATTTTGCCCGGCATACCTTCGCCCTGGAAGTTACCGATCATGGTGCCCAGCACTTCGTTATCGCGCGGGTTCAGGCAGTAGAGAATGGTTTTCGGCAGCAGGTTTTCTTCATTCTGCTTGCTCAGCAACTTAGACAGCTCTTCCGCCATCGGACGGTCGTTGATGGAGTCAAAGCCTACATCCGGCCCCAGCAGTTTGAACTGACGCAGGTTGTTATTACGCAGCGCGCCAATGTGGTACTGCTGTACCCAGCCGCGACGTGCATATTCGGCACCAAGGAACACCAGTACCGCAGTTTTGAACTGCGCCACTTCGTGCTCGCTCAGGGTTTCGCCAGCCAGACGGCGCGCCAGAATGCTGTCCAGTTCCGCTTCGTTCGCTTCAGCAAACATCACCACATCCAGCGCGTGGTCAGACACTTTACAGCCGTGAGCGGCGAAGTGATCCAGACGTTTGGTCAGGGCAGTTTGCAGGTCAGCAAAGCGGCGAATGTCGGTATCGGAAACTTCGCCCAGCTTCGCCATGTAGTCGTTAAAGGTCGCCTGTTCGATGTTGAAGGCTTTGTCCGGACGCCAGCTCGGCAGCACTTTGATGGTGAAAGAGCCGTCTTTGGCGATCTCTGCGTGATGCTCCAGAGAATCGATCGGGTCATCGGTGGTGCCGACCATTTTCACGTTCATCTGCTGCATGATGCCGCGCGCGGAGAAGTTATCCTGCGCCAGCAGTTCGTTACATTCGTTCCAGATTTCATCGGCAGTTGACGGAGAAAGCAATTTGCCAGTGATACCAAACGGACGGCGCAGTTCGAGGTGCGTCCAGTGGTATAACGGGTTGCCGATAGTGTGCGGAACAGTCGCCGCCCAGGCGTCAAATTTTTCACGGTCAGACGCATCACCGGTACACAGACGCTCGGCCACACCGTTGGTACGCATAGCGCGCCATTTGTAGTGATCGCCTTTCAGCCAGATGTCATACAGGTTTTTAAAACGATAGTCTTCCGCAATCTGCTGCGGCGGCAAATGGCAATGGTAATCGAAAATCGGCTGGTCTTTTGCGTAGTCGTGATACAGACGGCGGGCAAATTCGGTATCTAACAGGAAATCTTCAGTCATAAACGGAGTCATTTTCGTCTTCCTCTCAACGAGTGAGCTAGCTTGCTTATGGTGCGATGCTGACAAAGTTATCACACCAATTTCCAGAGTCCGAAGATATTTTCGTGAGTTAGATCAATAAACGTAGTTAAAAAAATTACTCTCAAAGTGGTAAATCTCGCTGCAGGCCGCGCCAGTACTGGCCTCGCTGTCGTCAGGTAATGTCCCTACAAATATTCGCACATTTGTGATGGCTCTCACCTTTTAAAGTTGTATGACAAGTTATCTTTCTGCCGTCGCAAATCATAAGTCGACGGAATGCAAATTGCCGATTCATTCATTTGTTAGATGAATCGGGTTAACCGGTACGGAAGCCGAATTAGCACGAAACTTTCATGGCAACGTTCGGGGCGTGCCGGTTTTTTTTCGGTTACCCGGTCGTAACTAACATCTTCAGCCTCTGGCGGGATGATGGCCGCGCTTCCTGCGGATATAACAAAACGATGAGGTTTTACATGCGTAAAATTAAAGGGTTACGTTGGTATATGATCGCACTGGTGACGCTCGGCACCGTGCTTGGTTACCTGACGCGTAACACTGTGGCGGCAGCTGCGCCAACTCTGATGGAAGAGTTAAACATCTCCACCCAACAGTATTCCTATATCATCGCAGCCTATTCTGCTGCTTATACGGTCATGCAACCGGTAGCAGGTTATGTACTGGATGTGCTGGGTACGAAAATCGGTTATGCAATGTTTGCTGTGCTGTGGGCCGTGTTCTGTGGTGCAACCGCGCTGGCAGGTAGCTGGGGTGGCCTGGCTGTTGCTCGTGGTGCGGTCGGTGCCGCGGAAGCAGCGATGATCCCGGCGGGTCTGAAAGCCAGCTCCGAATGGTTCCCGGCGAAAGAGCGTTCCATCGCAGTAGGCTACTTTAACGTAGGTTCTTCGATTGGTGCGATGATTGCGCCGCCGCTGGTGGTATGGGCAATCGTAATGCACAGCTGGCAGATGGCATTTATCATCTCCGGTGCATTGAGCTTTATCTGGGCGATGGCATGGCTGATTTTCTATAAACATCCGCGCGACCAGAAGCATCTGACCGATGAAGAACGCGACTATATTATTAATGGTCAGGAAGCCCAGCACCAGGTGAGCACGGCGAAGAAAATGTCCGTTGGTCAGATCCTGCGTAACCGTCAGTTCTGGGGTATCGCGCTGCCGCGTTTCCTGGCAGAACCGGCCTGGGGTACTTTTAACGCGTGGATCCCGCTGTTCATGTTTAAAGTTTACGGCTTTAACCTGAAAGAGATCGCGATGTTCGCCTGGATGCCGATGCTGTTTGCTGACCTCGGTTGTATCCTCGGTGGTTACCTGCCGCCGCTGTTCCAGCGTTGGTTTGGTGTGAACCTGATCGTTTCCCGTAAGATGGTCGTAACGCTGGGTGCAGTGCTGATGATTGGCCCGGGTATGATCGGCCTGTTCACCAACCCGTATGTCGCAATTATGCTGCTGTGTATCGGTGGTTTTGCCCACCAGGCACTGTCTGGCGCGCTGATTACGCTCTCTTCCGATGTGTTTGGTCGTAACGAAGTGGCAACGGCGAACGGTTTAACCGGGATGTCCGCATGGCTGGCAAGTACGCTATTTGCGCTGGTTGTCGGTGCACTGGCTGACACCATCGGCTTCAGCCCGCTGTTCGCAGTACTGGCAGTGTTCGACCTGTTAGGTGCGCTGGTTATCTGGACCGTGTTGCAGAACAAACCGGCGATTGAGGTGGCGCAGGAAACACATAACGATCCCGCACCGCAACATTAACATTTAACGTAAGTTGTAATGACGAAGCCGCCTTATCAGGCGGCTTCGTTGTTTATATAGACAAAAGCGTTTGTCCGGTTTGCAGGGTTAATTGATGGTTGGCAAGGAAGGCGTAAAGATTACCGACAATTTCCCCATGTAATATCCAGCCTGTTTGTCCATCACGCTAAATTTTTCTACTGCCAGCGTTAATGGCGTTGGCACACACATTACGGCATAGCGGATCCCTGGCAATACGACCGGACGCACACGTTTCAGGTTAATGCTGTTCCAGACCATATTTTCATTATTGCGCACATCAATTTGCCCACCGGTTTCCGGGTTGTACATTTTGACCCGGTAATCAATGCGTTCTCCCTCGTCGGTGGTGGTTCCTCCCTGACGATAGATAGAGAAGTCACCGTCTCTGCGCCCTGCGGCGGGTCGCCCTTCATCTTTGAGCATGATTTCATAACTGATGGCATTACCGTTAAAACCATCGTACAAGCACATGTCCAACATGGTCAGATCTTGCGCGTAGTTGCTGCCATTAACGCTCCCTGTTGGATGCAAGTCTAACTGCACCCGTGGCGTGGCGTGGGCGAACTCCGGGAAGAACACGTCGATATGGTTGGGGTCGAGAACATTAAGCTTAATATCAGCCTGATAATCTGTTGCCGGGTAGCTAAAATGGAGTTTAACTTTCCCTTCCCATAAACCGCCAATCGGCAGTTTCTTCATTTCTTCTTGCTCAATATACAGAGTTAAAACTTTTGTTTTAGCCAGATAACCAACGTTATTAATCGTATCTTTACATTGATAACCCGTCCCATCATCCAGCCTTTTCTTATCGTACCACCCCTTACACGGTCCGTCCTCCCACACCTGAACTGTCATATACCCTTTCAGTTTAACCGGCCAGCGCATACCGCTGCGTTTTTCAGTTAGATAAATTTGCACGACAGAAGTATTACCTGCTGATGTACAAGTCTGCTGTGAATCAGGGTAGCTACATTGAAAAAATGAAAATGTTGTACTGTAACTCACCTCCGGTGGGGGCTCCTCATTCCAGAAGTAATAATCCGCTCTGCCAGATGCCAAATCGTACGTAATTTCACTGGTCACGTTAGGAGCTGCCTGAACGCCAGTAACCGCACCACACAAGCCCAATATCGCCGCAATCAATCGATTTCTCATGGTGCAACCTCCCTTTGCGCCGTCTGAACGTTTCCACGTAATTTAGGCTGTTTCAACTGTGCCTGAACCTGAATGGACTCCGGTAATTGTGAATAAGTCACCACACTACATGTGACATCTCCGCTGTAACGAATGCTGGCGCGTTTCTTTACAACACTCAGCGGACACTTAAGGAATTGCTGCCCGGAAAGCAGATATAGCTCTTTTTCGCTACCGTTAATTTCAAGTGTAAATCCGCCATCTTCAGCTACCAGTAACATGGCGCTATTCAGACCAACCAGCGGGAATTTCTCTACCGATGCTGGTAATAACAAGCGACCGATATAGTTGTAATTAAAGCTGGCAGACACTTCGCGATAGCGCAGTTTGCCAGGCAACAACATTAATTCACGATTCCCCGCACCGTTAATGATGTTTGTTGTCCCTTGTTGATTGCCCTGGCTACTGTCGTTAACCTCAACAAAACCAGACTGAAATCCAGGATAAGGGAACAACACACTGTCGCTTTGACCAAGCTGCAACGTTCGGCTGCCTGCCACCCGCGCTTCGAGTTGCAGATCCTGACTCTCTTCATCCTGTTCAGAGAAGCCTTTCACATCCACCAATACCGCACCCAGCAAATCGTCTGTACCACTGGCACCCAAATTAACGCCATAGCGACTGACAGCCAGTGTAGAGCTGTAAGTCCCCGTAAAGGCCGAGAGATGATCATGATTCTTACGGTCATAACTGTCAGATACGGTAGCGTAGACATTTCCGTATTGACCATCCCAACGCCCGTTAACCGCGCTGTTTATGGTATCGGTGTTCAGGCCCCCAACGGTTACGCCAAGTTCTTTATGGCTGAATGAATCGTTATAAAAAGTATGGGATAACTGCCATGACGTTTGATCGCCATCCTGATCGCTATAACGATAATCCGTAGAAACATTGGTTGAATGGCTGTTGTTATTGCTGTCCATCGTTGGCGTGTCAGATAACGAAAACGATAAGTACAAGCCGTTGTCGTCGTTATCGCCACCGTTGTCATTACGATGGAAAACACCAACCGAAGTACTCAAGATCCAGTCACGCATCACAAAAGCGCGGGAAGCGCTAAGTTGTACAGTTTCGGAGATACTTTGCGCAGTTGTCTGGCGAAGATAGTTATTTTCAAAGCTCTGCTGTTTATCCCAACGCAAACTATCATCAGTGTTATTTTGTGTGCGGGAATAACCCAGCATCATATTCCAGCCGACAAAATTCTGTGAAACCGTCGCGGAAATACTTTCATAACAGCTTAAGGCGTTATAGCTCTCTCTGCTGTCGGTTGCACAAGCATCGCCGTCAGAGTTGGTCCGATAAAAGCCCAACGTCGGCCATCCCGAATTACTCCAGTTGGCCTGTTGCATATCACCTTTGCCGCCGTCATCGTTACGGAACACGCTGGCGCTGATTGCAAGATTCCCTGCCCCGCCTAAATTTGCCGTCCAGTCATTACCTAACTCGAAAGCACTCACATTATCGGCATTCGCCAGCCCTGCGTAGAGCTCATATTGCGGATGTAATGGCAGGCGTACCCCCAGTTGATAAGCTGAACTTTCATCATCAGAAGCCTGTGATGTAGTTTTACCTGCCTGTAAGAACCATTGCGCATTTCCGTCCGTCAGACCGCCTGTTTTGGTAAACGGTACTAGCTCGGTGCGGGTGAGTTGGTTATTTTCATAGACTTTTAACGCTACGCTATAGCTACCCGGCGGAAAGGAACTGGTATCAATAAATTGCGAACCACTATTGAGATAAAACGATCCCAGAAGTTGCTCATTACGATAAGCGTCAACACGAGAATTGCGCGAAAGCAGGACCATTACCGGGGTTCCCTGCTGGCTTTGCGCCTGGTTTAAATAGCTAAGAGTCGACCCGATACGCATCCCGTCGATTGCACCGAGTGGCAAAAAGTTAAAGGTAAAGTTCCCGCCTTGTGCATTAAATAGCGTGCGGTTGTCCATGCGCCCCGCCTGCACATAATAACGACGTAAAAAATCATAACGATAATAGAGATCGCTGACATCAGCATTACTGTCACTGACATCATCTGCATCATAACCGTTGAAATTCCAGTGTGCACCAATATAGCTATTTTCTGTTATTCCCAGCGCACCGTTTCCCTGAATAGACAACGATTGGTAATCATCCTGTGCCAGAACATTGATGTCTTGCTGATGTATAAAAGCGTTAACCGTATTTTTGTCTGGATTTAAATATAATGACTTCGCATCGAAAGCTGAATTCCATTGCGGATTAATAAACAACGTTGCCGAACTTTCTTCATCATTATAGATTATTTCCAGCGTATCGGTATTCAGAAAACCACACCCTGAGTCAGTACGTACATAACCGCAAGCCAATTCACCGTGGCGAGCTAGCGGCTGCGATAATTTTTCTTTCACTATATGCGCGATTTTCTGATCGTCGACATCCAGTTCCAGCTTGTTATATAAACTTGCTGGATCAAGAAATGTTACGGTATCAAGATTAACCATTGCATAATATTTACCGAGATTTTTCCCTGAAAAATAAACCTCGATATACTCCTGCTGTCCCTGAGCAATAACCTCAAACCCTGCGGGGATTTTGGTTAATGCCGCCTCTGCCGGGCTGAGACTCGCCAGGATCAAAAGAGCCAGTAATTTTTTATCCATGGCAATCCTGAAATCCATAACAAATACTAAAACAGTTAAAATAAAGGAGGGCTAGCCCCCCTTTGTTATGTGTTAATTCTGTTATCCGGATTAGATATCCTGAGACAGATAAATGCTTACTACGCCACGGTAGATACCTGTTTCCAGAACACCTTTGGTGGTTTGAGCAAACATCAGATTTTTAGCCAGAGAACCATTAGTTAACGCATCGGAAGCAAAGATTTTGGTTGCGGTAAAAGTGGTTGCCGCATCAGCTTTAATTTCTTCGCCGCCCCAGGTTACTGTCAGCGGAACAATCTTGCTAGCGTCCAGGCTTTGAACCAGTTGCGCCGGGGAAACTAACTGCATTTTTACATCTTTGGTAACGTCGTTAGACCAGATTTTGGTCATTAACTGGTAAGATTGCAGACCCTGACCCGGCAGATATTGCATTTCTACTGCTTTCGGCAGCGCAGTGTTATCGGTCTGTGTCATATCCAGAGCGGCATCAACGTTAGCCGTTACAGTGATATCCTTTTGTACTGCTAATGCGGAGCCTGCAACAGAAAACATCGCTGCGACCAGAAGAGATTTTGCAAATACCTTTTTCATTACTATTCCTTCGTTTATTACAATGATAATTAATGGACCGCCAGTTCAAACTCGCCATTATCTTTGGTGATCCAGTTATTATATTTGACAACGATTTTGTCGTAGCCAGATATGCTTTCAAGATTTCTTTCCTGACCAGGGAAGATATTTTTATTTACAGTCTGTATCTTACAATTTTCTTTGCTATTATTTTTACAATAAGCGATCGTTAAAATCTTTAAGCGTTGATTCCCTGCATTAACTAATTTTTGGGCAGCATTTACTTCTAACTTAGCAATAGGTTGCTGAGGTGGGACACTAACAACAATCCCCCAAATTAAGTTAACTGTTAACTGCATAGAGAGATCTTTTTTATCCGTGGCAACGTCATCAATACTGGGAACCGCTTCAAATTTAACGCGATAATTTTTTTCTTTTTGCTCTGGTTCCATTGCAACAAAGCGCACAGTCTTACTGCTACCCGCTGGCAGCGCAAACTTAGGCGGCATCACTACAAGATGAGTGGCATCTCCGGATTTTATTTCAACTTCCTGCTCTTGAGGCGTTGAAGGATTATCAATACGAAATACCGTCGCTTTTATATATTGAACTTCATTACTTTTAGATATTACGCGAACGTTACCTTCCCCCTGACTATTAATGGAAACAGCCATAGGATAAACAGTCATATTTGACTGTGCAAAAAAAGGAGCGAACACGAATAAAAGCGGCGTAAGCCGTGATAAGAGATTAATTTTCGCCACCATATAGATTTGATCTTACAATATTGATTCAAAAAAGTTAGTGCATTAGATGTGTATATTTATTGTAAGTCAACATGAAAAAGTATTTTTAGTTAATATTAAATTTAAAAGCGAAAAATTAACTTACTGAAATATAGCAATTTTCACAATAGAGACACTTCATTTTTAGGAATTTATAAATATTCACAATCTTGATTAAATACATTATTTCAATCATCAAATTTATATATCAACAATGGCATACCCATAAATAAAGTGGTATGATAACTTTGTCCGCATTCCACTCCGGGAGACGCATATGGAAATCACTGAACCACGCCGTTTGTATCAACAACTTGCCGCTGACCTGAAAGAGCGCATCGAACAGGGCGTCTATCTGGTGGGTGATAAACTGCCTGCCGAGCGCTTTATTGCCGATGAAAAGAACGTCAGCCGTACGGTAGTTCGTGAAGCCATCATCATGCTGGAAGTTGAAGGCTATGTCGAAGTGCGTAAAGGTTCAGGTATTCACGTGGTTTCCAACCAGCCGCGCCATCAGCAGGCTGCGGACAATAATATGGAATTCGCCAATTACGGTCCGTTTGAGTTGCTCCAGGCTCGCCAACTCATCGAAAGTAATATTGCCGAGTTCGCAGCAACTCAGGTAACGAAACAGGACATCATGAAATTGATGGCCATCCAGGAGCAGGCGCGCGGCGAACAATGCTTCCGTGATTCCGAGTGGGATTTGCAGTTCCATATTCAGGTAGCCCTGGCGACGCAGAACTCCGCCCTGGCGGCTATCGTTGAAAAAATGTGGACCCAGCGTAGCCATAACCCGTACTGGAAAAAACTGCACGAACACATTGATTCCCGTACCGTCGATAACTGGTGTGATGACCACGATCAAATCCTCAAGGCGCTGATTCGCAAAGATCCTCATGCTGCTAAGCTGGCAATGTGGCAGCACCTGGAAAACACCAAGATCATGTTATTTAACGAAACCAGCGACGACTTCGAGTTCAATGCCGACCGTTATCTGTTCGCCGAAAACCCGGTAGTGCATCTCGATACGGCCACCAGTGGCAGTAAATGAAATACCTGTCCGACAGGCGCTGCGACGCGCCTGTTTGTCTCGTCGGTAAGCGAAAAGTATAAAGTGTCAGCCTGTGTAAATCCTCTCGCCACCCTCCCCTGCATTCAGCAAAATCAGACTCCACGGACATGTAATTTTGATAACGAACAACGTTGACCTTTGTTACAATTAGATTCAATTTGAATTTATGTTTTTGAATGCTTTCTTATCTCACGATTTAACAGGGAATAGTTCAGGCTGTGTTGATGTATCAAACCCGCAGAACATACCAAAACAGCAATAACATTGCGGTAGTGCATCTTTTAAAACCAGCGTGGCGTTAACCGATTCACCAGGAATAATGAATGGAACTTTTGACCCAATTGCTGCAAGCCCTGTGGGCGCAGGATTTTGAAACCCTGGCCAATCCGTCGATGATTGGCATGTTGTATTTTGTCTTGTTTGTAATTTTGTTCCTTGAAAACGGCTTGCTTCCGGCGGCCTTTTTACCGGGCGACAGTTTACTGGTATTGGTCGGCGTGTTGATTGCGAAAGGCGCGATGGGCTATCCGCAAACGATTCTGCTGCTGACCGTTGCCGCCAGCCTCGGCTGCTGGGTCAGCTATATTCAGGGGCGATGGCTGGGCAATACCCGCACCGTACAAAACTGGCTATCTCATTTACCCGCGCATTATCATCAACGCGCACACCATCTTTTTCATAAACACGGTTTATCGGCGCTGTTAATTGGTCGCTTTATTGCGTTTGTCAGAACACTGCTGCCGACGATTGCCGGGTTATCAGGGCTGAATAACGCGCGCTTTCAGTTTTTCAACTGGATGAGCGGTCTGCTGTGGGTATTGATCCTGACAACTCTGGGTTACATGCTCGGCAAAACGCCGGTATTTTTAAAGTACGAGGACCAGCTGATGTCATGCCTGATGCTGCTCCCGGTGGTGCTGCTGGTGTTTGGCCTGGCAGGTTCTCTGGTCGTGTTATGGAAAAAGAAATATGGAAATCGGGGGTAAGGGATGCAAATACCTCGCATGTCGCTTCGCCAGCTAGCCTGGTCCGGCGCTGTTTTACTTCTGGTCGGCACGCTGTTGCTGGCCTGGTCCGCGGTTCGCCAGCAAGAGTCTACGCTGGCGATTCGTGCCGTTCATCAAGGCACAACGATGCCAGACGGTTTTTCAATCTGGCATCACCTTGACGCTCATGGCATTCCTTTCAAAAGTATCACCCCCAAAAACGACACTCTGTTAATTACCTTTGACTCCAGCGACCAGAGCGCCGCTGCAAAAGCGGTCCTCGACAGAACATTGCCCCAAGGCTACATCATTGCGCAGCAGGACAATAACAGTCAGGCTATGCAGTGGCTGACCCGGCTACGGGATAACTCTCATCGCTTCGGATAACTTCCTGTTATCCGAAACAGATCACTCACTTTGGTGATTTCACCGTAACTGTCTATGATTAATGAGGCGGTGGTTAACACTACCGCTTCGTTGTCTGGACAATCGTTCCTTTGTAATAGGTCCGAATCACAATGGAAGGTTCAAGAATGAAATACCGCATCGCTTTAGCTGTTTCTCTTTTTGCTCTTAGTGCTGGTAGTTATGCCACTACCCTGTGTCAGGAAAAGGAGCAAAATATCCTTAAGGAGATCAGCTATGCCGAAAAACACCAAAACCAGAATCGTATTGACGGTCTGAATAAAGCCCTGAGTGAAGTCCGGGCCAACTGTTCAGATAGCCAGCTGCGTGCCGATCATCAGAAGAAAATCGCAAAGCAGAAAGATGAGGTGGCGGAACGCCAGCAAGATTTAGCCGAGGCGAAGCAAAAAGGCGATGCCGATAAGATTGCCAAACGCGAACGGAAACTGGCAGAAGCGCAGGAAGAGCTGAAAAAGCTGGAAGCGCGCGACTACTAACTCACAATAGTCACTACTTACTCACCTGGAGAAAACTATGTCGAAAGAACACACTACGGAACATCTGCGTGCTGAGTTGAAATCCCTTTCCGATACGCTGGAAGAGGTGCTTAGCTCATCTGGCGAGAAGTCGAAAGAAGAGTTGAGTAAGATTCGTAGCAAAGCGGAGCAGGCACTGAAACAGAGCCGTTATCGCCTGGGTGAAACCGGTGATGCCATCGCCAAACAAACCCGTGTCGCGGCGGCGCGTGCCGATGAGTATGTGCGTGAAAATCCATGGACGGGCGTGGGCATTGGCGCTGCAATCGGTGTAGTGCTCGGCGTTCTGCTGTCGCGTCGTTAATTATGGCGGACACTCATCACGCGCAAGGGCCCGGTAAAAGCGTTCTGGGCATCGGGCAGCGAATTGTTTCCATCATGGTTGAAATGGTGGAAACACGTCTGCGGCTGGCGGTGGTTGAGCTGGAAGAGGAAAAAGCTAATCTCTTTCAACTTTTACTGATGCTGGGCCTGACGATGCTTTTCGCTGCATTTGGTCTTATGAGCCTGATGGTGCTAATTATTTGGGCGGTTGATCCGCAATATCGCCTGAATGCGATGATTGCCACCACCGTGGTGTTGCTGCTACTGGCACTGATTGGCGGTATCTGGACGTTACGTAAATCGCGTAAATCCACCTTGCTGCGCCATACACGCCATGAGCTGGCAAACGATCGGCAGCTGCTCGAGGAGGAGTCCCGTGAGCAGTAAAGTCGAACGTGAACGACGTAAGGCGCAACTGCTTAGCCAGATCCAGCAACAACGGCTGGATCTTTCTGCCAGTCGTCGTGAATGGCTGGAGGCAACAGGCGCTTACGATCGTCGCTGGAATATGCTGCTAAGTCTGCGCTCCTGGGCGCTGGTTGGCAGTAGCGTGATGGCGATCTGGACGATTCGCCATCCTAATATGCTGGTCCGCTGGGCCAGACGCGGTTTTGGCGTATGGAGCGCCTGGCGTCTGGTTAAAACGACCCTCAAGCAGCAACAGCTTCGCGGTTAACTTCCCTCTGGCCGGAGCCATTCCGGCCGTACCCATCAAATTTTTTGAAGATTTTTGACAGTTTTCCTTGCTAACAATCATCATTCACCACGTTTATGATTCTCTCCATCGACAGCAACGACGCTAATACCGCGCCCTTGCACAAAAAAACAATCAGCAGCCTGAGTGGCGCAGTGGAGAGTATGATGAAAAAATTAGAAGATGTTGGTGTACTGGTAGCACGCATTTTAATGCCGATTCTGTTTATTACCGCTGGCTGGGGAAAAATTACTGGCTACGCGGGTACCCAACAATATATGGAAGCAATGGGCGTCCCGGGTTTTATGCTGCCGCTGGTGATTCTGCTTGAGTTCGGTGGTGGTCTGGCAATCCTGTTCGGTTTCCTGACTCGCACCACTGCCCTGTTTACTGCGGGCTTTACGCTGCTGACGGCATTTTTATTTCACAGCAACTTTGCTGAAGGCGTCAACTCGCTGATGTTCATGAAAAACCTGACAATTTCTGGCGGATTCCTGCTGCTGGCAATTACCGGTCCGGGCGCGTATAGCATCGACCGCCTGCTGAATAAAAAGTGGTAAGCACGCGCTATACTTAACGATAAAAAACGAGGAGGAAGCTCCTCGTTTTTGCTATTGGAGGAGAGAAAAATGGGTCAACTGATTGACGGCGTCTGGCATGACACCTGGTACGATACCAAATCTACCGGCGGTAAATTTCAACGTTCAGCTTCCGCATTTCGTAACTGGCTCACTGCCGATGGCGCTCCTGGCCCCACTGGCACAGGCGGTTTTATCGCAGAGAAAGATCGTTATCATCTCTATGTTTCACTCGCCTGCCCGTGGGCGCACCGCACGCTGATCATGCGCAAACTCAAAGGACTGGAACCGTTTATTTCCGTTTCCGTAGTGAACCCGCTGATGCTGGAAAACGGCTGGACCTTTGATGACAGTTTTCCGGGAGCAACCGGAGACACGCTCTATCAACATGAATTTTTGTATCAGCTTTATCTCCGCGCCGATCCCCACTACAGCGGACGAGTTACTGTTCCCGTGCTGTGGGACAAAAAGAACCACACCATCGTCAGCAACGAATCAGCAGAAATCATCCGCATGTTTAATACCGCGTTTGATGCGCTGGGCGCGAAAGCGGGTGATTACTACCCACCAGCCCTGCAAACGAAAATTGACGAACTTAACGGCTGGATTTATGACACCGTTAACAACGGCGTGTATAAAGCTGGTTTTGCCACCAGCCAGCAAGCCTACGACGAAGCGGTGGAGAAAGTGTTTGAATCGCTGGCGCGACTGGAACAGATTTTAGGTCAGCATCGTTACCTGACCGGCAACCAGCTAACCGAAGCCGATATTCGCCTGTGGACCACGCTGGTCCGTTTTGATCCAGTGTATGTGACCCACTTCAAGTGTGATAAGCACCGCATCAGCGATTACCTTAATCTGTATGGCTTCCTGCGCGATATCTACCAGATGCCGGGAATTGCCGAAACAGTCAATTTCGATCACATCCGTAATCATTACTTCCGCAGCCATAAGACCATCAACCCTACGGGGATTATTTCAATTGGTCCGTGGCAGGATCTCGATGAACCGCATGGACGAGATGTTCGCTTCGGTTAAAAAAAGGCACCTTACGAGGTGCCTCTGATAATTAGCTAAGTGCATGTTGTTCATGTCGGATGCGGCGTGAACGCCTTATCAAACCTACAAAACATTTATATTCAATATGTTGCAATGACCGCGCAGGCCAGATAAGCGTAGCGCATCTGGCGATTTTGCGCTTGTCATCAGTCTTAGCACGCCTTCATAGCCCTTTATTAATTCCTTGAACGAATATTTACTGCCATTTCATTCACGTCTATTCTTAATTTGCTGCTTTAAAAACAAGTGATTGAGCAAAATTGAGGCAAAAATGGACTGGTATCTGAAAGTACTAAAAAATTATGTCGGTTTCCGGGGTCGTGCGCGGCGCAAAGAGTACTGGATGTTTATTCTGGTCAACATCATCTTTACGTTCGTGCTGGGGCTGCTGGATAAAATGTTAGGCTGGCAACGCGCTGGTGGCGAAGGCATCCTGACGACAATCTACGGTATTCTGGTGTTTTTACCGTGGTGGGCAGTTCAGTTCCGCCGCCTGCACGACACCGACCGCTCGGCGTGGTGGGCACTGCTATTCTTAATCCCGTTTATCGGCTGGCTTATTATCATCGTCTTTAACTGCCAGGCGGGTACGCCAGGCGAGAACCGCTTTGGACCAGATCCAAAACTGGAACCTTAAAACAAATCTGCTCGCCGGATGTCTGACTCATCCGGCTTTTATCATCATGTTAATGAATGAATAATTTACTAATATTTATTTAAAATATTTCAATGTCGTTATATAAATTACCTATAAAAAATAACCATGTATTTATCTTAAATATCAAAACCTTTATAACATCCGAAAAAGAAAGATACGAATAGCATTTACACAATACCCGGAATAGACTTTCATCACTTTTAATTAAAGGGATGTTTTTATGCAGTGGTATTTGTCCGTATTAAAAAATTATGTTGGTTTCTCTGGTCGCGCACGTCGTAAAGAGTACTGGATGTTTACTCTGATTAACGCCATCGTCGGCGCTATTATCAATGTCATTCAATTGATTTTAGGTCTGGAGCTTCCATATCTGTCTATGCTTTATTTGCTGGCAACCTTCCTTCCCGTCCTTGCGCTTGCTATCCGTCGCTTACACGATACCGACCGTTCAGGTGCCTGGGCCTTGCTCTTTTTTGTTCCGTTTATTGGCTGGCTCGTGCTTCTGGTTTTTTTCTGCACAGAAGGTACTTCTGGCAGCAATCGTTACGGAAACGATCCGAAGTTTGGTTCAAATTAATCTTAGAATTGGGGCGATATTTCGCCCCTTTTTATTAACAATAATAAATATTATTTTCCGTTAAAAAGTTTGGGAATTTCCCGCAGACACCAGGATTTCGCTTCCCCCATACTGTCACGACGCCAGGCCATAATAATATCGATCTCGCTGGTCGATTCCGGGCTGACGACACGCAACCGCCCTTCCGCAATATCTTTTTCGACCATAGGATACGGCATCGTCGCCACGCCAAGCCCCGCCAGTAATGCCTGACGTTTATCTTCAATCGTGCTCACCGTTAAGCGCGGCTGTTTGTCCAGCAGCTGTACGGTCAACACCGGGCGCTCACGAGCGGTATCCGCCACCGCAATTCCACGATATTTCACACGCGTCACTTCAGATAACGGTTCCGGCTCCTGATGAATCGGGTGATCAGGCGCGGCAACGTAGACGTTCATTAACGTATAGAGCTTGCGCGAGTTGATCTCCGACGAGGAACGAAAATGCATATCCGGCGCGATAACAATATCCGCCCGCCCCTGCTCCAGCCGTTCCCACGCCCCCGCCAGCACTTCTGTGATGATTGCCAGTTGGGTATTGGCTTTTGCCGCCAGTTTGTCGATTAACGGGAAAAAGGCAGGTGTCGGTACCAGCGCTTCGGTCACAATGGTGAGATGCGTTTCCCAACCGCGCGCGAGAGCTTCCGCATCAGTAGTCAGTTTATCTGCGGCTTCCAGCAAAACGCGCCCTCGCTCCAGCAACATCCTCCCGACATTGGTGAATTTGGTACGATGGCCCGAGCGGTCAAACAGCACCACATCCAGCTCTTCTTCCAGTTTTTGCATGGTGTAGCTAAGTGCGGAAGGCACGCGTCCCAGCTCATCCGCCGCCGCCGCAAAACTGCCCCGGCGATCGATCGCATCCATAACCCGTAGTGCTTCCAGCGTTAATGCCCTTTCTTTGGCCATTTCGTTCTCATTCAGGAAATTTGAACATACCGGGCAGAATATCTGGCTAACAATGTAGCGTCCAGCCCCTTACCATAAAAGGAAGTAAAGAGAGGTCAAGAATTATGATTACTACCCGAACTGCCAGGCAGTGTGGACAAGCAGACTACGGATGGTTGCAGGCCCGGTATACTTTTTCCTTTGGACACTACTTCGACCCGAAATTGTTAGGCTATGCCTCCCTGCGTGTGCTTAACCAGGAAGTGCTGGCCCCAGGTGCCGCCTTTCAGCCGCGAACCTATCCCAAAGTCGATATTTTAAATGTGATTCTGGATGGAGAAGCAGAGTATCGCGATAGCGAAGGCAATCATGTTCAGGCCAGCGCCGGAGAGGCGTTGCTACTCTCTACCCAGCCGGGTGTCAGCTATAGCGAACACAATCTCAGCAAAGACAAACCGTTAACGCGAATGCAGCTTTGGCTGGACGCCTGCCCGCAGCGAGAGAATCCGCTGATTCAAAAGCTGGCGCTTAATATGGGCAAACAGCAATTAATCGCCTCGCCAGAGGGTGCGATGGGAAGCCTGCAATTACGCCAGCAAGTGTGGCTGCACCATATCGTGCTCGACAAAGGCGAAAGTGCGAATTTCCAGTTGCATGGGCCACGCGCGTATTTGCAATCGATTCACGGGAAATTTCATGCGCTTACGCATCATGAAGAGAAAGCGGCGCTGACCTGCGGTGATGGGGCGTTTATTCGTGACGAGGCTAACATTACGCTGGTTGCCGATTCCCCACTGCGCGCTTTGCTGATAGATTTGCCTGTCTAGTTGTTTTTACAGGGAGATGATGATGAGTAAAAAATTGGCCAAAAAGCGCCAGCCGGTGAAGCCCGTGGTGGCGAAAGAACCTGCTCGCACCGCCAAAAATTTTGGCTATGAAGAGATGTTGAGCGAGCTGGAAGCTATCGTCGCGGATGCTGAAACGCGTTTAGTCGAGGATGAAGCTACCGCGTAAAGACAAGTTGCCGGATGCGGCGAAAACGCCTTATCCGGCACAATACCCAAAACCTGGCGTTTATCTGGCCTTGCTCGCCATAATCTCGATAATCTGCCGATCGGTTTGCTGCATCGAATGGCTTGCTAACGCACACAGGTTGGCAATCGACTGCTCAACATCATGCGCCACGATCCCTTCATTGCCGGTCACGGCGGTATCATCCAGCGCCATTAACACCGCTTTCCACGCAGCCGAAGCACTGGTCGAAACCTTCATCGCACAGCTGTTCGACGCTCCATCGCAAATCATGCCGCTGACATCGCCGATCATACTGCTGATCGCCATCGAGATAGTTTCATAACGCCCATCCACCAGCCATGCCATCCCGGCGGCGGCCCCCATTGCTGCGGTCGTTGCGGCACAAAGTGCAGACAAACGCGGTAACTGGTTATGGATGTAAATTGCGCTCAAATGCGAAAGCATCAGCGCACGCGCCAGCCGTTCATCATCCGCTCCGAAGTGTTCTGCTACCACCACCACAGGCATTGTTGCGGTGATCCCCTGGTTACCCGAGCCAGAGTTACTCATTGCCGGAAGCGTAGCGCCGCCCATACGCGCATCGGATGCCGCGCTGGTACGAATCACAATGGATGAAGAGAGATCTTTCGCCAGCAAACCGCGCGCGCACTGTTTTTCCAGCGTCGCGCCAATATGCAGCCCCCACTTACCGCTCAAACCTTCCTGCGATAACGCACAATTTAGCTTCGCAGAATCGAGAATAAAGCGGATCGCCGCAAACGGGACTTCATTGACGAACTTCAGGATCTCAGCCAGCGTCGTTCTGGAAAGCACCGTCAGCGGAGACTCTTGCTCGCCCTCTGCCACACACGCCTGCTGGGTAAACACCACACCATCGTGCGTCTCAATATGCACAATGTTGGTATGCCCGCCGACGATGGTGACACACGCCCACTTCTCACCGTTCCAGACTTTGGCGCGTGAGAAGAGGATTTCATTGCAAGGTTCCTGGATCTTAACGGAGACTTTCCCCGCCGCCAGCAGTGCTTTGGCATCGGCAATTGCCTGCGCAGTTGCGTCTTTCAGCACTTCCAGCCCGGCGTTGGCATTTCCACCTAACGCCCCCAGCGCCGCCGCAATCGGCAGCCCCACCATTCCCGTGCCGGGAACGGTGACGCCCAGACCGTTCTTCATCAGATTTGGCGAAACCCAGGCTTCTACACGTTCAACCGGACCTTCCAGTTCTGCCGCAGCAACCGCCGCCGCCAGCGCCAGTGAAATCGGTTCAGTACATCCCAGCGCCGGTTTTACTTCCTCCTGAACGGCGAGGATGTAACGCTGCCATAACGGATTTAAAGTCGAATCAAACATATTAAAAACCTTAAAATTTCAGGTAAATCAAGAAAATGCCAGGAACGGAGAAACACAAAGCAACAAACCAGTGACGATAATCAGGTACAGAGACATCCCTTTGTATTTGTGCAATGCCGGTACTTTGTAAACCAGCCACGCCGGGATCAGGCACCCTACCATGCCGAAAATCGGGCTACAGATAGAGGTGAAGCTCAACACCGGTGCGTTCAGTACGATGGCGCTCCAGGCCAGCAAAATGGCGAAAATCATGATGCCGCGCTGAACAAGATTTTCGTTAATCTTCTCGGCAGGCATCTTGCGACGCAGGATGTTCATTACGATCCCTTGCGTTGCTTCGCGAAAGCCTAAATAGACGCCAAAGAATGCAGTCATGACAGCAAAGATATTGAGAATGACGCTGACCACTTTCACCCACGCTGCGCCGTCACCGCTAATAAACTGTGCGGCAATCGCCAGCGCGGAAATATTCTGCTCGTAGGCTTTTACCGCTTCGTCATGTCCCATCGCCAGCGTGAACGACACGGCGTAGAAAAAGACGGTGACAAACAAAATGCCAAACGCGATATTCATTGCCCGCAATGCTTTATGCCGCGCCACTTCAATTGATTTTTCCCGCGAGCGATAAGAGATCACCATCGGGCTTAACGTCTGGATAAACAGAATCGACGTCAGGGTAAACGGCAGCGTAATAATGGCGTTTTTCACCAGCAGCCCCAGCGGCGGTAGCGAACCGACGTTATACAGATGCCACATTCCCACCATCGACACGCCCAGCGCCGCGACCACCAGCAGCTTGGTCAGCACCATGCCGGTCGAAATTTTGAATAACAATTTCTCGCCGCGTGAAGAGATCGCCACCAGAATGCAAATCAGTACCAGACCATAAAAGGGACTGTCTGACAGCAACCCTTCCGTCACGCCGAAGGTATGCAGATAGGAAGCACTATCGTTGGTGATGGCGGTGGAATAGACGAACATCCAAATCACCAGCATTACGAAATAGAGCGCACCTAACAGGATGCCCCAGTTTTTACCTAAATAACCGCTAATGACACTCGGGTAATCTTTACATTCTGGTGATTCTGCCAGCGTATTAATAAACAACCGCTGAAACAGATACATTGCCGGGTAACCAATCACCGATGAGAGCAAAAATACCCACAATCCCATCAAACCGACCTGCACCGGGAGAAAAACAATCCCCGCGCCAATCGCCATCCCGATACTCATAATCACCCAGCCGGTGTCAGTACTGTCGAATTTGATCGCTTCTCGCCACTCGCTCTCACTCATTCCAGCACGACCCGCCGGGGTCGAAGCGTCTGCAATGACGCCTTTATTCGATGCAATTTCCATAATTTCTCGCTCAAAATTTTGTAGGGCTTATTATTTTTTTCCGAGCCGCATCAAGGCGATATGCGGTCTACGTTTTTGCAGGCGAGTTATTAGAATAAAGAAATGATACGCGCGAGGTCAGAGAAAATCTTCACAATCAAGACTTTGAAATAACGGAGATGGATAAGAATTTTCTACTAAATTAATCGCAAGAGAATATTCATTCTCTATTTGCGGCAGATCACAAAAAAAAGGTGCACATTTGTGCACCCAAGGATGAAAGCTGACAGCAATGTCAGCCGCAGACCACTTTAATGGCCAGTCCTCCGCGTGATGTTTCGCGGTATTTATCGTTCATATCTTTGCCGGTTTCATACATCGTCTCGATCACTTTATCGAGTGAAACACGCGGTGCCGAGGTGCGGCGCATCGCCATCCGCGCGGCGTTTACTGCTTTCACGGCATTAATGGCATTACGTTCAATGCACGGGATTTGTACCTGTCCGGCAACCGGATCGCAGGTCAGCCCAAGGTTATGCTCCATCGCGATTTCCGCCGCATTGCATACCTGCGCCGGACTGCCGCCCAGTAGTTCAGTTAACCCTGCCGCCGCCATTGAACAGGCCACGCCAATCTCCCCCTGACAGCCGACTTCCGCGCCAGAGATGGAGGCGTTCATTTTATACAGCGCGCCAATAGCCCCCGCGGCCAGAAAATAGCGGGCAATTGACCGCTCGTTTACCGGACGACGGAACTTATCGTAATAAGCCAGTACTGCCGGAATAATGCCGCACGCACCGTTAGTCGGTGCCGTTACCACGCGCCCGCCAGCTGCGTTTTCTTCACTAACCGCCAGCGCGTACATGTTGATCCAGTCGATGACATTCATCGGATCGTTAGAGATGTTATCGCTGGAAACCAGCTGACGACGCAGCGCTACGGCACGGCGCGGCACATTGAGCGGACCAGGCAGCACGCCTTCAGTGTTCATCCCACGTTCAATACCGTCATGCATCACTTGCCAGATACGGGCAAAACCGGCGTCAATTTCCGCTTTGCTGCGCAGCGCTAGCTCGTTGTGCATCATCAGACCAGATATAGACAGGCCGTTGTAATCACACATTTTCAGCAGTTCACCTGCTGAGTGGAAATCGTAAGGTACGGACGTTTCGACATCGTGCGACAGGCCGAAGTGTTCTTCTTCGACAATAAACCCGCCGCCGACAGAGTAATAGGTTTTACTTAATAGCTCTTCCTGTCCCTTCCAGGCAGTGATCCGCATTCCGTTCTCATGGCGAGGCAACATTTCGGGATGGAAGATAATGTTCTTTGCTACAGGAAAATCAACAATATGCGCACCAGATGCCACTGGCAGCCGCCCGCTGCGCGTTACTAACTCTATAAATGCAGGGATCTCATCAATGACAACATCCTGCGGACTGTTTCCTGCCAGTCCCATGATGATGGCGACATCCGTGGCATGGCCTTTGCCCGTCAGTGACAACGACCCGTACAGATCGACCACAATATGGCTCGTCGCGGTTAATAAGCCGCTACTTTCCAGCCGATCAATAAAACTTTTTCCGGCATTCATTGGCCCCACGGTATGCGAACTGGAGGGACCAATCCCAATTTTGAAAATATCGAATGCACTAATCATATCCACACCCTCGGATTGCCGTTCAGTGAAGTGGAGCGGAACGACCTTACGACCGTCCCGCTCACGAGGCTTTACGCACTACGTACTGCGATGGCTTCAATTTCCAGCTTCACATCTTTCGGCAAACGCGCGACCTGCACACAGCTCCGGGTCGGATAGGTCGCCTGATGCTCATCGAAGAACTGCTTATAGACTTCGTTGATGGTGGCAAAATCATTCAGATCGGTGATAAACACGGTCATCTTGATGATATCGCCCACGCTCAGCCCGGCAGCAACCACGATCGCTTTGACGTTTTCGAGGCTTAAACGCGCCTGATCTTGCACATCAGCCGGGATCTCACCGGTCTGTGGGCAAACCGGTATTTGCCCGGAGGTGAAGACCATGCTGCCTAAATCAACGCCCTGAACATAAGGGCCGATTGCGCCTGGGGCACGTTGCGTTTCGATAATCTTTTTCATACATCCTCCGGCGTCAGAGCGCCTGGGTAAAGGTACGTGAAATAACATCCTGTTGCTGTTCACGGGTCAGTGCGTTGAAGCGCACGGCGTAGCCAGAGACACGGATTGTCAGGTTAGGATATTTTTCCGGGTGCTCGATGGCATCCAGCAGCATTTCCCGATTCATTACGTTGACGTTGAGGTGTTGACCGCCTTCGACATCCGCTTCGTGGTGGAAATACCCATCCAGCAGGCCGACAAGGTTGGTTTTACGTACTGGATCTTCTTTGCCCAGCGCCGCAGGAACGATTGAGAAGGTGTACGAGATCCCATCTTTGGCGTAGGTGAACGGCAGTTTCGCCACCGACGTCAATGAGGCCACGGCACCTTTGCGGTCACGACCATGCATCGGGTTAGCGCCCGGCGCGAACGGTGTTCCGGCGCGACGACCGTCCGGCGTATTACCGGTTTTCTGGCCGTACACCACGTTAGAAGTGATAGTCAGAATCGACTGGGTAGGGACGGCGTTGCGATAGGTTGGCAGCGCTTTAATTTTCTTCATAAAGCGTTCAACCAGGTCGCAGGCAATGCTGTCTACGCGCTCGTCGTTGTTGCCGTACTGCGGATATTCACCGTCGATTTCAAAGTCCACCGCCAGGCCGTTTTCGTCACGGATTGGTTTCACGCGGGCATATTTGATGGCAGACAGGGAGTCCGTCGCCACCGACAGGCCCGCGATGCCGCATGCCATAGTGCGATAGACATCACGATCGTGCAGCGCCATCAGCGAAGCTTCGTAGCTGTACTTGTCGTGCATGTAGTGAATGATATTCAGCGCGCTGATGTACTGCACCGCCAGCCAGTCCATGAAGTGATCGAGGCTGTCCATCACTTTGTCGTAATCCAGCACGTCGTCCATCAGCGGTGCTGTTTTCGGCCCGACCTGAATCTTCAGCTTCTCGTCCACCCCGCCGTTAATTGCGTAGAGCAGCGTTTTCGCCAGGTTAGCGCGTGCACCAAAGAACTGCATTTGCTTACCAATCACCATTGGGCTGACGCAGCAGGCAATCGCGTAATCGTCGCTGTTGAAGTCAGTACGCATCAGATCGTCATTTTCATACTGCAAGGAAGAGGTGACGATCGACACCTGCGCGGCATATTTTTTGAAGGCAATCGGTAATTCTTCCGACCAAAGAATGGTCAGGTTAGGTTCCGGTGCCGGCCCCATAGTGTGCAGGGTGTGCAAATAGCGGAAGGAGTTTTTGGTCACCAGCGTACGACCGTCCAGCCCCATCCCGCCGATCACTTCCGTCGCCCAGATTGGGTCGCCGGAGAACAGCGAATCAAATTCCGGTGTACGCAGGAAGCGTACCATACGGATCTTCATGATGAAGTGATCGATCAGTTCCTGTGCCTGCTGCTCATTGAGTACGCCAGCTTTAAAGTCGCGCTCAATGTAGATATCGAGGAACGATGCCGTGCGGCCCAGCGACATCGCGCCGCCATTTTGCGATTTCACTGCCGCCAGATAAGCGAAGTAGAGCCACTGCACCGCTTCCTGCGCATTCTGCGCCGGGCGAGAGATATCAAAGCCATATTTCGCCGCCATTTCCTGAATCTGCAACAGCGCATGACGATGCTCTGCCAGCTCCTCACGCAGACGGATGGTGGCTTCCAGATCCTCGCCTTTTTCCAGACGAGACTGGAGATCGGCAAATTGCAGTTCGCGTTCACGTACCAGATAACTGATGCCATACAGCGCTACGCGGCGATAGTCACCGATAATGCGCCCACGGCCATAGCCATCTGGTAAACCGGTCAGCACGCCAGATTTACGGCAGCGCAGCATATCCGGTGAGTAAACATCAAATACGCCCTGGTTATGGGTTTTACGCAGATCGGTAAACAGATATTCAAATTCACTGTCCATTTCTCGGCCATAGGCGTGGAATGAACTTTTAATCATATTAATGCCACCGAACGGGTGTAGCGCACGTTTCAACGGCGCATCCGTTTGCAGGCCAACAATTTTTTCCAGCGGCTGGTTAATATATCCCGCATCATGAGCGGTAATTGTGGTGGCAATATTGGTATCGAAATCAACCGGCGCGTGGGTTGCATTTTCGATACGGATGCCTTCCATTACTTTTTCCCACAATTCCGTGGTGGCAGGCGTCGCTTCGGCGAGGAAAGATTCATCGCCTTCATACGGTGTATAGTTATGTTGAATAAAATCGCGGACATTAATTTCGTTTTTCCAGTCCGTACCTTTAAAGCCAAGCCATGCGTCGGCGTACAGCTTATCGCTGGTATCAATATCTACCTTCATGAAAAATAATCTCTCTACAATACTTCAACTAAATTATGCAAATTCTGCGGGCGCGTTAACTTTGCCTAAATGAATGGCATCCAAAGCAATCATTTTTTCTTCGTTAGTCGGAATAACGGCACAAATGACACGCGCATTTTCACTGGAAACAATTCGCTCACCACAGGAGTTAGAGCGATTATTCATTTCTGTATCAATCTCTAAGCCTAATACAGCCAAATGTTCCATGACCAGACGACGAATTAAGCTTGAATTCTCTCCTATTCCGCCGGTGAATATAATTCCATCCAGGCGACGTAATGAAGCTGCGTGTCCGGCAATATGACGGGCAATTCGGTGAACAAAGGTTTTAATTGCCAGTTGCGCGCGTTCGTGACCTTCATGCCAGGCTTTTTCCAGAACACGTAAATCCGAAGAAAGACCGGAAATACCTAATAATCCCGACTCTTTATTCACTACGCGTTCCAGGTCACCCAGGCTCTGGTTGGTTTGGCTGGCGACCCAGGACATCGCACCAAAGTCGACATCGCCACTGCGGGTACCCATCATCAAGCCTTCCAGCGGCGTCATTCCCATTGAGGTATCAACACTCTGACCGTTGCGAACCGCGCAGATTGACGCGCCATTGCCAAGATGCGCCACAACCAGGCCGGAGTCATCTTCCGCCAGATTCAGCAGCGAATGTGCGCGCTGGGAAACATAGCGGTGCGACGTGCCGTGGAAACCATAACGGCGTACACCTAACTCTTCATAATATTTCCACGGCAGGCCGTATAAATAAGCTTCCGGAGCCATCGTCTGGTGGAAACTGGTATCAAATACCGCCACCTGAGTTACGCCCGGAAATAATTGCTGCGCCGATTCAATACCACTTAAATTGGCGTAATTATGCAGGGGTGCCAGTGGAGAAACGCGACGGATATTATCAATGACTTCATCGGTAATAATGGCGGACTCGGTAAAAATACTGCCGCCGTGAGCGATGCGGTGGCCAATTAAGGCCACACTGTCATTTAAATTCCGTTTTTCCAGTTCAAATGCAATTGCCTTCAATGCACCTTCGTAGCTGTGGTGAGCCAGCGGTGCTGGCTCTCCCCCATTTACGGATAAGAATGCATTTTCCGAGTTAATACCGTCGGCAATACCTGACATTAATACTTCACAGTCGCTGGCATCGAGCACGGAAAACTTAATCGAAGACGAACCACAGTTAATAACCAAAACAACCGGAAATTCATTCATCTCTTTTCTCATCCTGAGTTACGGATTAAAACAGTTTGTATACGATGTTCAGGATGGTCAGCAGACCAATCACGGTAACAAACACGTTATCCAGACGACCACGGTATTTCGCCAGAGACGGCGCTTTACGGATGGCATACATCGGCAACAGGCACAGCAGGGATGCGATAATCGGTGCGCCCATGGCTTCAATCAGGTCAAGGATGTTCGGGTTGGCGTAGGCAACAACCCAGGTGGAGCCCATGATGAAGATCATGCTGATAGTGTTCAGTTTACCCAGCGACACTTTAGTTTTGTCGCCTTTATAACCAAACTTCAGGACCAGGCCATTCAGACCTTCCAGCGTTCCCAGATAGTGACCGAAGAAAGATTTGAAGATAGCCACGAGTGCGATGATGGAAGCCGCATATTCCAGTGTAATCGCGAACGTTGTTTTGGTACCGGTCATGGACGCAAAGTGGTTAGCCAGATAAGAAAGCACTGGAATATTCTGCGCTTTGGCTTCCGCCATGTTGGCCGGAGACAGAGTAAACAGGCAGCTAAAGGCAAAGAACATCACCACTGCAACCATCAGCATGCTGGCACGAGAAATGATTTGGGAACATTTACGTTCGGTGAAGTCGCGACCGAAGTCTTTCTCATACTCTTCACGCTTAGAAACCACGAAGGAAGAGACGATTGGCGAGAAGTTAAAGGAGAAAACCATGATGGAAATCCCCAGCCAGACAGTGATCAGGATACCGTCATGACCGGTTAACGACAGCGAACCGAGGTCAACCTGGTCGATAACTGCAGAGTTCCAGTAAGGGATCAGCGACAAAGAAATCAGCACCAGGCTGGCGATAAACGGCCATACCAGGTAGCTCATCACTTTAACCATCAGATCCTTACCAAACCAGATGACGAAAGCCATCAGCAGCAACAGGAACAGCGCCACAAAGCCGCGATTCAGCGGTGCAAAGCCGAGCTGGTTTTCCCAGAACGTCATAAAGGTATTGGTAATAGTAACGCCATAAATCCACAGCAGTGGGCAAATCGCGAAGAAGTACAGGAACGTGATAACCACGCCGCCAGTTTTACCAAAATGCTCTTCCACCGTTTCCGTAATGTTGCCGGAAGGGTTAGAGCCAGAAAGACACAGACGCGCCAGCGCCCGGTGGCAATAAAACGCGATGGGGTATGCCAATACCAACATCAGAAGAATCGGGATCAGTCCGCCAAAACCTGCGCGGATAGGGAAGAACAGCACCCCGGCGCCGATTGCCGTACCAAACAAGCCTAACGTCCATGTGGTATCTGATTTACGCCAGGACGATTGTTTTGTCTGGCTGGATACAATGCTATCTGAAGTACTCATATCCTATCCTCAACGAATTAATTAAGCGTCAACGAAACCGGTGATTTGAGAGACGCGAGAAAGATCGATATTGCCGCCGGAAATAATACTGACGGTTTTTCTGTTTTGAATATATTGGTCTAATTTACCGCTTAATAATGCAGCACATGCCAGAGCGCCTGCGCCTTCGGTGACGACTTTATTGCGCTGAATTAAGGCAATCATACTGTTTCTGATTTCGTCTTCGCTGACCAGCACGATGTCATCGACTAATTCACGAACGATTTCGTAAGTTAAATTACCCGGGCGGGAGACATCACAACCATCCGCCAGGGTGCCGGTAGTTCGGTGCGTGGTTATTTCTCCGGAGTGGAAAGAAGCCGCCATGCCGTGAACGTTTTCAGACTGTACGCCAATAACACGAATGGTCGGGTTAATAGATTTAATTGCCACCGCAATACCAGCAATTAAACCGCCACCACCAATTGGCACAATCACGTTATCGACATCATAGAGATCTTCCATAATTTCCAGACCAATCGTTCCCTGGCCAGCAATCACTTTCGGATCATCGTAAGGTGGAATAAAAATACGGCCTTCCATTTCGACAATTTCGCTCACTTTAGCGATAGTGTCGTTGAAGTTATCACCATGCAGAACGACTTCTGCGGAGTAGTCGCACGTTGCCGCTACTTTGGATTTTGGCGCACCTTTTGGCATCACCACTTTACCGTCGATACCCAGCATCGCGCAGGAGAGGGAAACCCCTTGCGCATGGTTGCCCGCAGAACAGGCCACCACGCCTTTGCGTTTTTCCGCATCGGTCAGTGAACTTAATTTATTAAATGCGCCACGAATTTTAAATGAACCCGTACGCTGCATATTTTCAAACTTCAGGAATATTTCACCTTTGCAACGTTCACTAAAATAGTTGGAGCGAGGCATGCCTGTTTTATAAATTCGCCCAGCCAGTCGTTGTTTCGCTTCAATAATGTCATCAATAGCAACCGGCAGATCGTATGTAATATGCATTATAAAACCTCTTCGCCTGAATTAAATATGTAGGTAACCGTAACCGACACCTGCAAGACAGACAGGTGGATTATTTATGTTTAAATAAAAACAAATAACTAACCAACTTCTATTAATTGCCTTCGTCTACACCCATTATAAGATGAATACTCTTTGGCTAATTCCACCAAAACCGATGCTGCTTTTTTAATACGATAATTTTTCGACCATACCGCGGCATATTGTGCCACAGGTAATGTTTCTTCAACCGGAATAGTAATAAATTGATTAGAACCAAAAGGTGACGTCATATCACAAGGAATTACAGTTAAGAAATCAGCATTGAGAACAAGATTATAAATTGTCACGACTGAGTCGGTTTTAACGATGTTTTCAATACTGATGCCATTTCTTTGTAACGTAGTAAGCAGTTCGCTGTAGTACCCCATATTAGTTTGTGGCAACACCCACTGTTCGTTCTTCAACGACTCCAGCGTGGTGGTGCCGGTGCATGTTCGGGACTTACTGGCTACCAGCACAAACTCGGACTCGAACAGCGGCTCAACATGTAAATCCTGAAGCTTCATTTCTGCACTTAACGTACCAATCGCAAAATCCAGTCGACCGTCGCGGATTGCCGGTAAGAACGAAGACAGTTGCGCTTCATACATAGAAACCTGCGCTTTCGGGAACACCTCTTTGAACTTGTTGATCATCCCTGACATAAAAGTAAAACCAATCAATGAAGGAAAACCAAATGAGACTTCCACCACCGCCTCAGAAGACATACCGCTTATCTCATTAACCATATTTTTCATTTCACGGGTAATGGATTCGGAACGGGAGAGTAACAATTGACCGGCAGGTGTTAATGTTACACCGGTATTTTTCCGCACCACTAATTCCACACCAAAATAATCTTCAATATCGTTAATGATTTTACTGACGGCCGGTTGAGTTAACCCTAATTCTTTTGCAGCCGAGCCGATAGAACCACTTCTAATGACTTCCTGAAAGACTACCAGGTGCTGCGTTTTCGGAAGAAGAATAGTGCTCATAACGACCTACGTTAATTACCTCATTGACGGCATGAAGTGTATCAAAATGAAATGAACAGGATATGTGCGACCACTCACAAATTAACTTTCAATACTTTCCAGAGTATCGTTATTACAATTAAATACCTTTAAATATCAACAAGTTAAAGTATAAAAATCAGCATAAACCCTGATTTTTGTCAAAAAAAATGACGGGGATAACCATATTTTATGGCGATAACATCATTCGTTATGTGGTTAATACAAAAAAGGGGCTGAGACCATATTTCAAGCAATTACCGGATAATTACCAGGCAAAATTTGAGTTAAATTTAATGAGCAAGTTCTCAAATTTTATTATAAATAAACCATTTTCAGTGATAAATAATGCGGCATGTCACATTTTTTCACGCTATTTGTTGGAGAACAAACATTTATTTTATCAATATTTTAAAATTTCGAATACATGTATTGATCATCTCGAACAATTGATTAACGTCAACTTTTTCTCTTCTGACAGGACGTCATTTTGTGAATGCAATCGTTTTCCATAAATTCTTCTCCCCTCATAGGCGACGAATAGCATTTTGTGTTGAGGATCACAAAACGAATAATTGCTGATCGCCGCGATAAGGTCAGACAAAGACAACAAGGGAAATTTTCACAGAGCTTTTGATCGGCGTAGGCCACAGAATGTTGCTTCGTTTACTGTAACGCCGGGTAAATGAGCGTTTTTTGATAGTGCGAAAGAACCCTGCGAGGAAAATAAGCATCTATTATTGTTTGTCATGATGACAAGGCAGGCATCAATGAAAGGCTTCCCAATTGCGCATATTTTTCACCCTTCAATCCCGCCAATGCACGCAGTGGTTAACAATCACAATAGAAATATTGATTATTGGACGGTAAAAAGAAAGTTTGCAGAAATTGTCTCCACCAATGACGTTAATAAAATTTACAGTATAAGTAATGAACTGCGGAGAGTATTATCTGCAATAACTGCATTGAATTTCTATCATGGCGATGTTCCTTCTGTCATGATCCGAATCCAACCGGAAAATATGAGTCCATTCATTATAGATATTTCTACAGGAGAACATGATGATTATATCATACAAACATTAGATGTAGGCACTTTTGCACCTTTTGGTGAACAATGTACTTGCTCAGCCGTCAATAAAAAAGAGCTGGAATGTATTAAGGAGACAATTTCTAAGTATTGTGCAAAATTCACCCGAAAAGAAGCCATCTTAACACCCCTTGTGCACTTTAATAAAACCAGCATTACTTCAGATTGTTGGCAAATTCTCTTTTTTTCACCCGATCATTTTAATAATGATTTTTATTGATTATTTATAAAGGATAAAATAATGTTCCCTGTTTCATCAATTGGTAATGATATTAGTAGTGATTTAGTCCGTCGAAAAATGAATGACCTTCCTGAAAGCCCAACAGGAAATAACCTCGAAGCACTAGCACCAGGTATAGAAAAACTAAAACAGACCTCTATTGAAATGGTCACTTTACTTAACACGTTACAACCTGGTGGAAAATGCATTATCACTGGTGATTTTCAAAAAGAATTAGCGTACTTACAAAATGTAATTCTTTATAATGTCTCGTCTCTTCGTCTGGATTTTTTAGGTTATAACGCCCAAATTATTCAACGATCGGACAATACTTGTGAACTTACCATTAATGAACCGTTAAAAAACCAGGAAATATCCACAGGTAATATCAATATTAATTGCCCATTAAAAGATATTTACAATTAAATCAGGAGGTTAAACGTAATTTTTAGTTGTGGGACTGGAGATATCGTTGATCTATCCTCTCTGGACTTACGTAATGTCGATTTAGATTATTATGATTTCACAGATAAACATATGGCTAATACTATTTTAAATCCTTTTAAATTGAATTCAACAAATTTTACTAATGCCAACATGTTTCAGGTTAATTTTGTTAGTTCAACACAAAACGCCACAATCTCCTGGGATTATTTACTAAAAATAACACCTGTTTTAATAAGCATTAGCGATATGTATTCTGAAGAAAAAATCAAGTTTGTCGAAAGTTGTTTGAATGAGCCTGGAGACATTACCGAAGAACAATTAAAAATTATGAGATTTGCAATTATAAAATCTATACCAAGAGCAACTCTTACAGATAAATTAGAAAATGAATTAACAAAAGAAATATATAAAAGCTCATCGAAAATCAACAATTGCTTGAACAGAATTAAATTACCAGAGATGATAGATTTCTCATCAGAAAAAAATACATGATTATATCGACATAATCATTGAAGATTATGAAAATATCAAAGAAAATGCTTATCTGGTCATTCCCCAAATTAATTATACTATGGATTTAAACATAGAAGACTCTAGCTCAGAAGAGTTACTTTCAGATAATGGTATCGAGAAAGACGATAATTCTTCTGACAATTACTTTGAGGTCGAAAAAATATAACACACATGAAGCATATAACTCAGAGGAACTATATTTTACCAGAGAGGACTATACGTATGATTACGACCTTTTAAATGCAATATAGACTTAATAACTTCTTACAAAGTCTATTATTAATACCGTAAATATTCATGCTTCTTACCCTGTGCACCAAAAGCAAAAACTTATCGATGCGGGTTTGAAACTGATGGCAACCGCAAAAATGCCTGATGCGCTACGCTTATCAGGCCTACGCCATCTCTGCAATATATTGAATTTGCGTGCTTTTGTAGGCAGGATAAGGCGTTCACGCCGCATCCGGCATGAATAAAGCGCACTCAACAATCTGAAACCCGCCGGAACGGTTTATTACGTACATCAGGTGAAACTGACCGATAAGCCGCTTTCTTTTGGGTATAGCGTCGTGGACAGTCATTCATCTTTCTGCCCCTCCCAAAGCAAAAACCCGCCGGTTTACGCTGGCGGGTTTTCGTTAAATCAGGTGAAACTGACCGATAAGCCGCTTTCTTTTGGGTATAGTGTCGTGGACAGTCATTCATCTTTCTGCCCCTCCAAAAGCAAAAACCCGCCGAAGCGGGTTTTTACGTAAATCAGGTGAAACTGACCGATAAGCCGGGTTCTGTCGTGGACAGTCATTCATCTAGGCCAGCAATCGCTCACTGGCTCAAGCAGCCTACCCGGGTTCAGTACGGGCCGTACCTTATGAACCCCTATTTGGCCTTGCTCCGGGTGGAGTTTACCGTGCCACGGACTGTTACCAGCCGCGCGGTGCGCTCTTACCGCACCCTTTCACCCTTACCTGATCCCGCTTGCGCGGGCCATCGGCGGTTTGCTCTCTGTTGCACTGGTCGTGGGTTTCCCCCCCAGGCGTTACCTGGCACCCTGCCCTATGGAGCCCGGACTTTCCTCCCCTCCGCCCGTCTCCCCCGAAGAGGACGACGACGAAGCGGCGACTGTCTGGTCAGCTTCGGCGCGCAGTATAGAGGGTTTGCGCGCCCTTGTCACCCCGCGTTGCGCATTCCAATCGCCAGTGTCGCGGCGATATTACGTGAAGCACGGCAGATATTGTCATAAGCCCCGCGGAATGCTTCGTCCAACGTACCTATGCTGGTCAATACGCTGAAGACCGCATCAATGCCATGCTGATGTACAACGCCAACATCATCGGTCAGGCTACCCGCAATGCCAATCACCGGTTTATGGTACTTCTTCGCCACGTTTGCGACACCAATCGGTACCTTCCCGTGAATACTCTGGCTGTCAATACGCCCTTCACCGGTGATCACCAGCGTACAATCGTGAATATGTTCCTCCAGATTCAGCGCCGTAGTGACGATTTCAATACCACTTTTCAGTTCCGCACCAAGAAACGCCATTAGCGCCGCGCCCATACCACCCGCAGCTCCTGCACCGGGGACATCTTTCACATCAACATGCAGCGCTTTTTTAATGACCTCGGCATAGTGAGAGAGGTTATTGTCCAGCTCAACAATCATCGCTTCACTGGCTCCCTTTTGTGGGCCAAAGATGCGCGATGCGCCGTTATCGCCCACCAGCGGATTGGTGACATCACAAGCGACGCGAATGACGCAATCTTTTAAGCGCGGATCGAGGCCGGAAATATCAATATCATTCAGAGTATTAAGACTACCGCCGCCAAAACCAATTTCATTGCCGTTGGCGTCGCATAATTTCGCCCCCAGCGCCTGTACCATGCCTGCGCCGCCATCATTTGTAGCGCTGCCGCCAATGCCGATAATAATGTTTGTCGCACCGCTCTCCAGCGCCTGCAGGATTAACTCGCCTGTGCCGCGTGAAGTGGTCACGAGTGGATCGCGTTTTTCCGCAGGTACCAGCTCCAGCCCACTGGCCGCCGCCATTTCAATAAACGCGGTTTTGCCATCGCCGGAGATCCCCCAACTGGCATTCACTTTCTCGCCCAGCGGCCCTGTAACCCAGGCGTGACGTTCAGCCCCCTGGGTGGCTGCAATCATCGCTTCCACCGTTCCTTCGCCACCGTCGGCAACCGGAACAGAAACGTACTGTGCATCAGGAAAAATTTCCCGAAATCCTTTTTCTATCGCCTGCGCAACCTCGCTGGCAGATAAACTTTCTTTATAAGAGTCTGGGGCGATTACGATTTTCATACCTATGCCTGTTACCACATGACGCCGGAGGGCGTTTCTCTTATTCGGCCTGGATTCCAGGCCCGGATTGCAATACGCCATCCGGGCACGACGTCATTAACGAGTAACTTCGACTTTCGCCAGTTTTTCGTAGTAGCACGCCAGGGCGCTATGATCCGCCGTTCCTAAACCATCTGCTCGCAGTGCCTGCATCATCTCTATAACCGCAGCTGTGAGCGGCAGTTGTGCGCCGACGCCGTGAGAAGTATCCAGCGCATTCGCCAGATCCTTAATATGCAGATCAATACGGAAGCCCGGCTTGAAGTTGCGGTCCATCACCATCGGCGCTTTGGCATCCAGCACGGTACTGCCCGCCAGTCCACCGCGAATTGCCTGATAAACCAGGTCCGGGTTAACGCCCGCTTTAGTTGCCAGCGTTAACGCTTCTGACATCGCGGCAATATTCAGCGCCACAATGACCTGATTTGCCAGTTTGGTGACGTTACCTGCACCGATTTCCCCGGTATGCACCACGGAACCCGCCATCGCTTTCATCAAATCATAGTATTTGTCGAAAATAGCCTTGTCGCCGCCCACCATCACTGACAGCGTACCGTCGATGGCTTTCGGTTCACCGCCGCTCACCGGAGCATCCAGCATATCAATGCCTTTCGCTTTCAGCGCTTCGCTGATTTCACGGCTTGCCAGCGGTGCGATAGAACTCATATCGATCAATACCGTACCTGGCTTCGCGCCTTCAATAATGCCATTCTCACCCAGCGCCACCTCTTTCACATGAGGGGAGTTTGGCAGCATGGTTATGATGACGTCGCACTGTTCAGCGATCGCTTTAGCCGTAGACGCTGTTTCTGCACCTGCAGCAATCACGTCAGCAATAGCTTCTGGGTTACGGTCAGCAACCACCAGCGAGTAACCTGCTTTCAGAAGGTTTTTACTCATTGGTTTACCCATAATCCCCAGGCCAATAAAACCAACTTTCATAGTCATATCAATCATCTCTCTTGTTGCGGTGGTGGTTATTTTTTAAAGGTATCAGCCAGTTTCTGAGTGGCAGAGCGGAAGACGCCGAGATCGCTGCCGACAGCCACAAACGTCGCGCCCCATTCCAGATAACGACGCGCATCGGCTTCGACCGGCGCGAGGATACCGCTGGGTTTGCCGTGCGCGCTGGCACGGTTAAAAATGTGCTGAATTGCTTTTTGTACATCCGGGTGTGATGCATTGCCGAGATGGCCTAATGCCGCGGCCAGATCGCTGGGGCCGACGAAGATGCCGTCTACGCCTTCGGTAGCGGCAATGGCATCGACGTTATCTACGCCCTGCTGACTTTCTATCTGGACCAGAATAGTGATGTTCTTGTTCGACTGAGCGAAATAATCCGCCACGGTGCCAAACATATTGGCGCGGTGAGAAACGGAGACGCCGCGAATGCCTTCCGGTGGGTAACGGGTTGATGCCACCGCCAGCTCTGCTTCCTCTTTTGTTTCTACAAAAGGAATCAGGAAGTTATAGAAACCGATATCCAGAAGACGCTTAATAATTACCGGCTCGTTGGTCGGCACTCGCACTACTGGCGCGCTGGCGCTGCCTTTCAAGGCCATTAACTGCGGAATAAACGTGGAGATATCGTTTGGCGCATGTTCGCCATCCAGCACCAGCCAGTCAAACCCAGCCAAACCAAGAACTTCAGTGCTAATCGGGTTAGAGAGTGCTGACCAGCAACCAATTTGTACCTGTTTCGCAGCCAGTGCGGCTTTGAATTTATTCGGGAAAACATCGTTATTCATCGCTTATACCTTTGCTTATTTCTGCAATTCCATACGTTTAATGTCGCCAACTACGAAGAGGTAGCAGACCATCGCCATCAGCGCTGAACATCCCACGAAAACCAGTGCTGCATTGAAGGAGTGCAGTTCACTTACCAGGTAGCCAATCACCAGTGGAGTGACAATGGAGGCAACATTGCCAAAGACGTTAAAGACGCCGCCGCAGAGGCCAACAATCTCTTTCGGCGCGGTGTCAGAAATCACCGGCCAGCCCAGCGCACCAAATCCTTTGCCAAAGAAAGCCAGCGCCATCAGCATGACCACCAGCGTGGTGTTGTTGGTGTAGTTACATAAGATGATGGTGGAAGCCAGCAACATTCCCAGCACAATCGGTAGCTTACGTGCCAGGGTCAGGGATAAACCGCGTTTGATCAGATAATCCGAGAAGACACCTCCCAGCACGCCGCCCGCAAAACCACACAGTGCTGGAATCGAGGCGACCAGACCCACTTTCAGAATCGACATGCCTTTTTCCTGCACCAGATAAATCGGGAACCAGGTGAGGAAGAACCAGGTGATGGTGTTGATAAAATATTGTCCGAAAAATACGCCCAGCATCATGCGGTTAGAGAGCAATTGCTTGATGTAATGCAGTTTGGGTCCGCTTGCTGCCGCACTGCCCGGCTTTTTGTGGTCCATATCGACCACCGCGCCATTTTCAGAGATAAACTTCAGCTCTTCCGCAGACATACGTGGGTGATCTGTCGGGTTATGAATCAACTTGATCCACAGCGCCGTCAGCACAAAACCAATCACCCCCATAACGGTAAAGACGTGCTCCCAGCCCCAGGCGAAAGTCAGCCAGCCAAGCAGCGGCGAAAAGAGCGCCAGCGAGAAATATTGCGCCGAGTTAAAGATGGCGGAGGCAGTACCACGTTCTTTCGTCGGGAACCAGGCGGCGACAATTCGGGCGTTCGCCGGGAATGATGGCGCTTCCGAGAAGCCGAGCATAAAGCGCATAAAGAACATGGAGATCCCTGCCCAGGCCAGCGGGAACATATCAACAAAGCCTTGCAGGAAGGTGAATAGCGACCAGAAAAAGAGGCTGTAGGTGTAAACTTTTTTCGAGCCAAACTTATCAAGCAGCCAGCCGCCGGGGATTTGCATCAGCAAGTAGGCCCAGCCAAAAGCGGAGAAGATGTAACCCATCGAAACCGCACTTAACTGCAACTCTTTTGCCACTTCGGTACCAGCAATAGACAGCGTTGCACGCTCGGCGTAGTTAACGGCGGTAACAATAAAAATAATCAGTAATATTAAATAGCGGGTATGCACGCCTTTCTTTTTTTCGTCAACGGTGTCCAGAATCATTTTATTTACCTCGGGTACTTATGCTGATTTTTATTATTATGGGGAAGGTGTTATTTATGAGTTTCATTTATGCCGTAACGACAATGAACTCGGGAATTAGTATAAGCAGCGCGAGAATAATAATCATTGTGCAAATGCTAATTTAATTAATACTATTTAAATATTATTTTGAGCATATGCACATAAGGTTGCGCGCTAAAGCACAGATTTGCGCTTTACCTTACCGGGCGGCACTGCAATCCCTGAAATGATTGACATTGATCACATTTCTGCGTTTAAACTCCTGACATTCTTATTTCACCCAATGAAGTCATTTATTTTTAAATGAGACCAGGTCCTCATTTTAATAACCCCTGGCTGGAGAATATTGCACAATGGCCAACATCGAAATCAGACAAGAAACGCCAACTGCGTTTTATATAAAAGTTCACGACACAGATAATGTGGCAATTATTGTTAATGATAATGGCCTGAAAGCAGGAACGCGTTTTCCGGATGGGCTGGAATTAATTGAACATATTCCCCAGGGGCATAAAGTCGCATTGCTGGACATTCCGGCTAATGGTGAAATTATTCGTTATGGCGAAGTGATTGGTTACGCCGTGCGTGCAATCCCACGCGGAAGCTGGATCGACGAATCAATGGTTGTACTACCGGAAGCGCCGCCGTTACACACGCTGCCACTGGCAACCAAAGTCCCGGAACCCTTACCGCCGCTGGAAGGATACACCTTTGAGGGCTATCGCAATGCCGATGGCAGCGTGGGCACCAAAAACCTGCTCGGTATCACCACCAGCGTCCACTGTGTGGCAGGCGTGGTGGACTATGTAGTAAAAATCATTGAACGCGATCTGCTACCGAAATACCCGAACGTCGATGGCGTGGTGGGGCTGAATCATTTGTACGGTTGTGGCGTGGCGATTAACGCACCGGCGGCAGTTGTACCTATCCGTACCATTCACAATATTTCGCTGAATCCTAACTTTGGCGGCGAAGTAATGGTGATTGGCCTGGGTTGTGAAAAGTTGCAGCCTGAGCGCCTGCTGACTGGAACGGATGATGTGCAAGCTATTCCAGTAGAAAGCGCCAGCATTGTCAGTTTGCAGGATGAAAAGCATGTCGGTTTTCAGTCCATGGTCGAGGATATTTTGCAGATCGCCGAACGCCATCTACAAAAACTGAATCAACGGCAGCGAGAAACCTGCCCGGCTTCAGAACTGGTCGTTGGTATGCAGTGCGGTGGCAGCGATGCGTTTTCTGGTGTAACGGCAAACCCGGCGGTTGGCTATGCGTCTGATCTACTGGTGCGCTGCGGCGCAACGGTGATGTTTTCAGAAGTAACGGAAGTGCGTGACGCGATCCATCTGCTGACACCACGCGCAGTGAACGAAGAGGTCGGCAAACGGCTGCTGGAGGAGATGGAGTGGTACGATAACTATCTCAATATGGGAAAAACCGACCGCAGCGCCAACCCTTCGCCGGGCAACAAGAAAGGCGGTCTGGCAAACGTGGTAGAGAAGGCACTCGGCTCCATTGCTAAATCGGGTAAAAGCGCAATTGTTGAAGTGCTGTCGCCCGGTCAACGCCCGACTAAACGCGGATTAATTTACGCCGCGACGCCAGCCAGCGATTTTGTCTGTGGCACGCAACAGGTGGCTTCGGGTATCACAGTGCAAGTGTTTACGACCGGTCGTGGTACGCCGTACGGCCTGATGGCGGTACCCGTCATTAAAATGGCAACCCGCACCGAGCTGGCGAACCGCTGGTTTGATTTAATGGATATTAATGCGGGCACCATCGCTACCGGCGAAGAAACTATTGAAGAGGTGGGCTGGAAGTTGTTCCACTTTATTCTCGACGTCGCCAGCGGGAAGAAGAAAACCTTCTCGGATCAATGGGGGCTGCATAACCAGCTGGCGGTGTTTAACCCGGCACCGGTGACCTGATTTCTTTTGGAACGTCCCTCGCAAAACATGGCCTTAGTGCCATGTTTTTATTGTTTAAAGCCCCCACGTCCATTAATAATGCATTTGCATTACCTTAGTTCAAGCTTATAATTTGAGCAGAAAACAGGCTGTAAAAGGACAGTGAATCATGCCCGCTAATGCTCGCTCTCACGCTGTACTGACCACTGAATCAAAGGTCACGATACGCGGACAAACAACTATCCCCGCGCCAGTGCGTGAGGCCTTAAAACTGAAGCCAGGCCAGGACAGCATTCATTACGAAATTCTGCCTGGTGGGCAAGTCTTTATGTGCCGACTGGGAGATGAACAGGAGGATCATACTATGAATGCATTTTTGCGTTTTCTGGATGCAGATATCCAGAACAACCCGCAAAAAACTCGTCCATTCAACATTCAACAAGGAAAGAAACTTGTCGCTGGCATGGACGTCAACATTGATGATGAGATTGGCGACGACGAATAATGGATTTTCCACAAAGGGTTAATGGTTGGGCGCTATATGCTCATCCCTGTTTTCAGGAAACCTACGATGCTTTAGTTGCCGAAGTCGAGGCATTAAAGGGAAAAGATCCTGAAAATTATCAGAGAAAAGCTGCCACAAAGTTATTGGCGGTGGTCCATAAAGTGATTGAGGAGCATATCACGGTCAATCCATCATCACCGGCATTCCGTCATGGCAAGTCGTTAGGCTCTGGGAAAAATAAAGACTGGTCACGGGTAAAATTTGGTGCTGGTCGCTATCGTCTCTTCTTTCGTTACAGTGAAAAAGAGAAAGTCATCATTCTGGGATGGATGAACGATGAAAACACGCTGCGCACCTACGGTAAAAAAACAGATGCCTATACCGTATTCAGTAAAATGTTAAAAAGAGGACATCCTCCTGCCGACTGGGAAAGCCTCACCCAAGAGACAGAAGAAAACCATTGATGGTGTTCACAATGCCCGCCGAACGTATTCGTGTTGACCAGCGGGCACCCTTTCTCACTCCCCGACCAGAATCACTTCAACCCCAGCCTTTCGCAGTCCTTCCAGACTATCCGCAGGAATGCCTTCATCAACAATGATCATGTCGATACGTTGAGTATCAATGATCTTATGTAAACTGGAACGATTGAACTTACTGGAATCGGTGACTACGATGATCCGTTCCGCAACTTCGCACATCCGGCGGTTTAAACGGGCTTCATCTTCATTATGCGTGCTGACGCCGCGCTCCAGATCGATCGCATCTACACCAAGAAACAGCATATCGAAGTGGTAATTTTGCAGCGATTGTTCAGCCTGATCGCCGTAAAAAGATTGCGACTGACGGCGCAAATGCCCGCCGGTCATCAGCAGCTCAACGCCTTCCGCTTCCAGCAAAGCATTAGCCACGTTCATACCGTTGGTCATCGCAATTACGTCAGTGTGCTTGCGCATCAGACGAGCAATCTCAAAAGTGGTGGTCCCGGAATCGAGGATCACCCGATGACCTGGCTGAATCAACTCAACGGCAGCTTTCGCAACGCTGCGTTTCATCGCGGTGTTCAGTGCGCTTTTATCTTCCACTGATGGCTCGACTGACGGCGTCGTGCTATCGCAGATCAACGCGCCACCATAGGCACGCACAGCGATCCCCTGCTTTTCCAGAAACGCCAGATCGTTGCGGATCGTCACGGTAGATACGCCATACAATGCCGACAGATCGTTAACCTGCACACTCCCTTGCTGTCGCAGACGCTGAATGATCTGTTCTCGTCGCTCGCTGGTGCCTGTCACTCGCTTCTCACCTGAAGCGTCGGTATTACTCATAGTAAGTCCTTTCGTAAAACTTTCGTTTCATTTCGTTTTGCCTATTAACGCCTTTCTATTAAGCAAATGCAAGCCCACCTTGCCCATTGACGCAAGCTACTCTCGTTTCAGTAACTTTCATTATGTTTCTTTTGTGAATCAGATCAGAAAACTATTGTCTTTCGTTTTATTTTTATCTCACCATGACGCAGTATCAACTGAAACAAAACGAAAGATTAATATCGCAGTAATCTGAACTGGAGAGGAAAGTGAAACATCTAACAGAAATGGTGAGACAGCACAAAGCGGGCAAAACAAATGCAATTTATGCCGTTTGTTCCGCACATCCGCTGGTGCTGGAAGCTGCAATCCGCTACGCCAGTGCAAACCAAACGCCGTTACTGATTGAAGCAACCTCCAATCAGGTAGACCAGTTCGGCGGTTATACCGGAATGACGCCCGCCGATTTTCGCGGCTTTGTTTGTCAGCTCGCCGACTCGTTGAATTTCCCGCAGGATGCGTTGATTCTGGGTGGTGACCATCTGGGGCCAAACCGCTGGCAAAACCTGCCAGCCGCTCAGGCAATGGCCAATGCCGATGATTTGATTAAAAGCTACGTTGCGGCAGGATTCAAAAAAATCCACCTTGATTGCAGCATGTCCTGTCAGGACGATCCAATTCCCTTAACTGATGACATCGTGGCTGAACGCGCCGCCCGTCTGGCGAAAGTGGCGGAAGAAACCTGTCTTGAACACTTTGGCGAAGCCGATCTGGAGTATGTCATTGGTACCGAAGTGCCGGTACCTGGCGGCGCGCATGAAACCTTAAGCGAGCTGGCGGTCACCACGCCGGATGCCGCCCGCGCCACGCTGGAAGCCCATCGTCACGCCTTTGAAAAGCAAGGTTTGAATGCCATCTGGCCACGCATCATTGCCCTGGTGGTTCAACCCGGCGTCGAATTCGATCACACCAACGTTATTGATTATCAGCCCGCTAAAGCGAGCGCCTTAAGCCAGATGGTCGAAAACTACGAAACGCTGATTTTCGAAGCGCACTCTACCGATTATCAAACGCCGCAATCGCTGCGCCAGCTGGTGATTGACCACTTTGCCATTCTGAAAGTTGGCCCAGCGCTGACCTTCGCCCTGCGTGAAGCTCTGTTCTCTCTGGCGGCGATTGAAGAAGAACTGGTGCCAGCGAAAGTCTGTTCTGGTCTGCGTCAGGTGCTGGAAGACGTGATGCTCGACCGCCCGGAATACTGGCAAAGCCACTACCACGGTGACGGCAACGCGCGTCGTCTGGCGCGTGGTTATAGCTACTCGGATCGCGTGCGCTATTACTGGCCGGACAGCCAGATTGATGACGCTTTCGCTCATCTGGTACGTAATCTGGCGGATTCACCAATTCCGCTGCCGCTGATCAGCCAGTATCTGCCGCTGCAGTACGTGAAAGTTCGCTCCGGCGAGCTGCAGCCAACGCCACGGGAACTCATTATCAACCATATTCAGGACATCCTGGCGCAGTACCACACAGCCTGTGAAGGCCAATAAGCAAAACAAAGAGGAACACGCTATGCCAAATATTGTTTTAAGCCGGATTGATGAACGCTTGATTCACGGTCAGGTCGGCGTTCAATGGGTCGGATTTGCGGGGGCAAATCTGGTGCTGGTAGCCAACGATGAGGTTGCCGAAGATCCGGTACAACAAAACCTGATGGAAATGGTACTGGCAGAAGGGATCGCCGTACGTTTCTGGACGCTGCAAAAAGTTATCGACAACATTCATCGCGCCGCCGATCGACAGAAAATCCTGCTGGTTTGTAAAACACCCGCCGATTTCCTGACGCTGGTGAAAGGTGGCGTTCCGGTGAATCGCATTAACGTTGGCAATATGCACTACGCCAATGGCAAACAACAAATCGCCAAAACGGTTTCTGTGGATGCGGGCGATATCGCAGCATTTAACGACCTGAAAGCCGCTGGGGTGGAATGCTTCGTTCAGGGCGTCCCGACAGAGCCTGCTGTGGACCTCTTTAAATTACTTTGAGGGATTCATCATGGAAATCAGCCTGTTGCAGGCATTTGCGTTGGGCATTATCGCCTTTATCGCTGGCCTGGATATGTTTAACGGCCTAACACATATGCACCGCCCGGTGGTCCTCGGCCCGTTGGTCGGGCTGGTACTTGGCGATCTGCATACCGGAATTTTAACCGGCGGTACGCTGGAACTGGTGTGGATGGGGCTGGCCCCGCTGGCGGGCGCACAGCCGCCTAACGTGATTATCGGTACTATCGTCGGCACGGCGTTTGCCATTACTACTGGCGTGAAACCCGATGTCGCAGTCGGTGTCGCCGTACCTTTCGCTGTCGCAGTACAGATGGGGATTACCTTCCTGTTCTCGGTGATGTCCGGCGTGATGTCTCGCTGCGACCGGATGGCGGAGAACGCCGATACTCGCGGCATTGAACGCGTGAACTATCTGGCACTGCTGGCACTCGGCACTTTCTATTTTCTCTGCGCTTTCCTGCCTATCTACTTCGGCGCGGAACATGCAAAAACCATCATTGATGTCCTGCCGCAACGATTAATCGACGGCCTCGGCGTCGCGGGCGGCATCATGCCAGCAATCGGTTTTGCCGTGCTGCTGAAAATCATGATGAAAAACGTCTACATCCCCTACTTCATCCTGGGCTTTGTTGCCGCAGCCTGGCTCAAGTTACCGGTGCTGGCTATTGCTGCCGCTGCGCTGGCGATGGCGCTGATCGACCTGCTGCGTAAATCTCCTGAACCGACTCAACCTGCGGCACAGAAAGAGGAATTTGAAGATGGCATCTAATCAAACCACCCTGCCGAACGTCAGTGAAAACGAAGAAACATTGCTGACTGGCGTCAATGAAAACGTGTATGAAGATCAGAGCATTGGCGCGGAGCTGACGAAAAAAGATATCAACCGCGTCGCCTGGCGTTCCATGCTGTTACAAGCGTCTTTTAACTACGAACGTATGCAGGCTTCTGGCTGGTTGTACGGTCTGCTGCCTGCTCTGAAAAAGATCCACACTAATAAACGCGACCTGGCGCGCGCCATGAAGGGGCATATGGGTTTCTTCAATACCCATCCGTTTCTGGTGACATTTGTTATCGGCATTATCCTTGCGATGGAGCGTTCTAAGCAGGACGTTAACAGTATTCAGAGCACCAAAATTGCCGTCGGTGCGCCGCTCGGCGGGATTGGCGATGCAATGTTCTGGCTAACGCTACTGCCGATTTGTGGCGGGATTGGAGCCAGTCTGGCATTGCAAGGCTCCATTCTTGGCGCAGTCGTCTTTATTGTGCTGTTCAACGTGGTACACCTGGGGCTGCGTTTTGGTCTGCGCATTATGCTTACCGCATGGGCGTGGCGGCGATTCCACTGATTAAAGCGAATACCAAAAAAGTCGGCCATGCTGCGTCTATCGTTGGGATGACGGTAATCGGTGCGCTGGTGGCAACCTATGTTCGTTTAAGCACCACGCTGGAAATCACGGCGGGCGACGCAGTGGTTAAGTTACAGGCTGATGTTATCGACAAACTGATGCCGGCCTTCTTACCGTTGGTCTACACCCTGACCATGTTTTGGTTGGTACGCCGCGGCTGGAGTCCGCTGCGTCTGATTGCAGTTACCGTGGTTCTCGGCATCGTCGGTAAATTCTGCCATTTCCTTTAAATACAATGAGGTATTAGATGTTAAGTATTATTTTGACAGGGCATGGCGGGTTTGCCAGCGGCATGGAAAAAGCAATGAAGCAAATTCTCGGTGAGCAATCGCAGTTTATCGCCATCGATTTTCCGGAAACCTCAAGCACCGCGCTGCTTACATCGCAGCTTGAAGAGGCCATCGCCCAACTGGATTGTGAAGACGGCATTGTTTTTCTGACGGATTTGCTGGGCGGCACGCCGTTTCGCGTAGCTTCAACGCTGGCGATGCAAAAACCGGGCTGTGAAGTGATCACCGGCACCAATTTGCAACTGCTACTGGAGATGGTGCTGGAGCGCGAAGGGTTAAGCGGTGAAGAATTCCGTGTACAGGCACTGGAGTGTGGACATCGTGGGCTGACCAGTCTGGTGGACGAGTTAGGCCGCTGCCATGAAGAATGTCCGGTCGAGGAAGGGATATGACACACGTTCTGCGCGCCAGAAGGCTGCTGACTGAAGAGGGATGGCTCGATGACCATCAGTTGCGTATTGCTGACGGTGTCATCGCAGCAATCGAACCGATTCCAGTGGGCGTGACTGAACGCGATGCGGAACTGCTCTGCCCCGCTTACATCGACACCCATGTACACGGTGGTGCGGGCGTTGATGTAATGGATGACGCGCCGGATGTGCTCGACAAGCTGGCAATGCACAAGGCACGCGAAGGTGTCGGCAGTTGGTTACCGACTACCGTAACCGCGCCGCTTAATACCATTCATGCGGCGCTGAAACGTATTGCGCAACGTTGCCAACGCGGCGGACCTGGTGCGCAAGTGCTGGGGAGTTATCTCGAAGGACCGTACTTCACGCCGCAGAATAAAGGCGCGCATCCGCCGGAGTTGTTTCGCGAGCTTGAAATTGCCGAGCTGGATCAATTGATTGCCGTTTCTCAGCACACCTTACGCGTGGTAGCGCTGGCACCGGAAAAAGAGGGGGCATTGCAGGCCATCCGCCATCTTAAACAGCAAAATGTACGAGTGATGCTGGGGCATAGCGCGGCGACCTGGCAACAAACTCGCGCCGCGTTTGATGCTGGTGCCGACGGCCTGGTGCATTGCTATAACGGGATGACAGGTTTACATCACCGCGAACCGGGAATGGTTGGCTCGGGATTAACGGACAAGCGCGCCTGGCTGGAACTGATAGCCGATGGTCATCATGTGCATCCGGCGGCGATGTCGCTGTGTTGTTGCTGTGCAAAAGAGAGAATCGTGCTGATCACCGACGCGATGCAGGCAGCCGGGATGCCGGATGGTCGCTATACGTTATGTGGCGAAGAAGTGCAGATGCACGGTGGCGTTGTCCGTACCGCGTCCGGTGGGCTGGCGGGCAGTACGCTGTCTGTTGATGCGGCAGTGCGCAACATGGTCGAGTTGACGGGCGTAACGCCTGCGGAAGCCATTCATATGGCATCGCTGCATCCGGCGCGAATGCTGGGTGTTGATGGTGTTCTGGGATCGCTTAAACCGGGCAAACGCGCCAGCATCGTTGCGCTGGATAGCGGGCTGCATGTGCAACAAATCTGGATTCAGAGTCAATTAGCTTCGTTTTGATAGTTTGCTCCTTTATTGGGCCTTCACTTCCCCCGTAAGGCCTTTCTTTTTCTTTCGTTTTGATCTGTGCAGCGGTGTCGGATGCGACGCTAACGCGTCTTATGCGACCTACGGTACGCCGCATCCAGCAATCGGTGAACATAGCGACGTCATTACGCAATTCTTTAATCTTCCCTTGTCTTTTCTTTCAATGATCACAGATTTCGTTTTATTTCCTTTTTCTCCATTGAACTTTCGATTTCTTTTCTATAGATTTTAATCAACGAAAGACATCACCAAGTGAAATGAAACGAAAGGCAAGTGAAAGCGACAACGCCCGACGTCAAGTTCATCAGACTAAGGATTGAGTTATGCCAAAAAATTACACCCCTGCTGCCGCCGCAACCGGTACATGGACTGAAGAAGAGATCCGCCATCAGCCTCGCGCATGGATCCGTTCACTCACCAACATCGACGCGCTACGTTCCGCGCTCAATAACTTCCTTGAACCGTTACTGCGCAAAGAGAATCTGCGGATCATCCTGACCGGAGCCGGAACCTCGGCATTTATCGGTGACATCATCGCGCCGTGGCTCGCCAGCCATACCGGTAAAAACTTCAGCGCCGTACCGACCACCGATCTGGTCACTAATCCGATGGACTACCTGAACCCAGCCCATCCGCTGCTGTTGATCTCCTTCGGTCGATCCGGCAACAGCCCGGAAAGCGTCGCAGCCGTGGAACTGGCAAATCAATTTGTACCGGAATGCTATCACCTGCCGATCACCTGCAACGAAGCGGGCGCTCTTTACCAAAACGCGATCAACAGCGATAACGCGTTTGCCCTGCTGATGCCCGCAGAAACGCACGATCGCGGCTTTGCGATGACCAGCAGCATTACCACCATGATGGCCAGCTGCCTCGCGGTTTTCGCACCTGAGACGATCAACAGCCAAACCTTCCGCGACGTGGCGGATCGTTGCCAGGCGATCCTGACCTCACTGGGCGATTTCAGCGAAGGTGTGTTTGGTTACGCACCGTGGAAACGGATCGTTTATCTCGGTAGCGGTGGCTTACAGGGCGCAGCACGCGAGTCGGCGCTGAAAGTGCTGGAACTGACGGCGGGTAAACTGGCGGCCTTTTATGATTCTCCAACCGGATTCCGTCATGGACCAAAATCGCTGGTCGATGACGAAACGCTGGTGGTGGTATTTGTCTCCAGCCACCCTTACACCCGTCAGTATGATCTTGATCTGCTGGCTGAACTTCGCCGTGACAACCAGGCAATGCGTGTAATCGCCATCGCCGCGGAAAGCAGCGACATCGTCGCTGCCGGTCCACATATCATCCTGCCACCGTCACGTCACTTTATCGACGTTGAGCAGGCATTTTGCTTCCTGATGTACGCCCAGACGTTTGCACTGATGCAGTCGCTGCACATGGGCAATACGCCGGATACCCCATCAGCCAGTGGCACCGTTAACCGCGTGGTGCAAGGCGTAATCATTCATCCGTGGCAGGCATAAGAGGATCGCATTATGAGCATTATCTCCACTAAATATCTGTTACAGGACGCCCAGGCCAATGGCTACGCGGTGCCTGCTTTTAACATTCATAACGCCGAGACGATCCAAGCGATCCTCGAAGTGTGCAGTGAAATGCGATCGCCGGTGATCCTCGCCGGAACGCCGGGGACCTTTAAACACATCGCGCTGGAAGAGATCTACGCCCTGTGTAGCGCCTATTCCACAACCTACAACATGCCACTGGCGCTGCATCTCGACCACCACGAATCGCTGGATGATATTCGCCGTAAAGTCCACGCAGGTGTGCGCAGTGCGATGATCGACGGCAGCCACTTCCCGTTTGCCGAGAACGTGAAGCTGGTGAAATCGGTTGTTGACTTCTGCCACTCACAAGATTGCAGCGTGGAAGCAGAACTGGGCCGCCTGGGCGGTGTTGAAGATGACATGAGCGTTGACGCCGAAAGTGCATTCCTGACCGATCCACAAGAAGCTAAACGCTTTGTCGAACTGACTGGCGTCGACAGCCTGGCGGTAGCGATTGGTACGGCGCACGGCTTATACAGCAAAACGCCGAAGATTGATTTCCAGCGGCTGGCGGAAATTCGTGAAGTGGTGGATGTTCCTCTGGTGCTGCATGGTGCCAGCGATGTTCCGGATGAATTTGTCCGTCGCACTATTGAACTTGGCGTCACAAAAGTGAACGTTGCCACAGAATTAAAAATAGCCTTCGCTGGCGCGGTTAAAGCCTGGTTTGCGGAAAATCCGCAGGGTAATGATCCTCGTTATTATATGCGCGTCGGAATGGATGCGATGAAAGAAGTTGTCAGAAATAAAATTAATGTCTGTGGTTCAGCGAATCGAATTTCAGCATAATCATTAGTTTTTTATGATTTATCCCAATGTACTTCCCGATTAATATCGGGGAGTGCCTTAATGGAAAAGGAGATAACTAAACCTTAATAAATACATCAGTACAATATCGCAACAATAATATATTTAAAAAAATTATATTATTCAACTTTATGGTGAGGATTACACAATGAGCAGTCCAAATATTCTCTTAACCCGTATTGATAACCGTCTGGTTCATGGCCAGGTTGGCGTGACCTGGACATCCACCATCGGTGCAAATCTGCTGGTAGTCGTGGATGATGTTGTCGCTAACGATGATATTCAACAGAAATTAATGGGTATTACCGCGGAAACCTACGGCTTTGGCATTCGTTTCTTTACTATCGAAAAAACCATTAACGTCATCGGCAAAGCTGCACCGCATCAGAAGATCTTCCTGATTTGCCGTACGCCACAAACGGTACGTAAATTGGTAGAAGGTGGCATTGACCTGAAAGATGTCAACGTCGGCAATATGCATTTCTCGGAAGGGAAAAAGCAAATCAGCAGTAAAGTTTATGTCGATGACCAGGATCTCGCGGACTTACGTTTTATTAAACAACGTGGCGTGAATGTTTTCATTCATGACGTCCCTGGCGATCAAAAAGAACAAATCCCTGACTAAATCTAAAATCGCCTTAATATTGGTTTGAGGTAATAAAAATGCATGAAATAACCCTACTTCAGGGATTATCCCTGGCGGCGTTAGTTTTTGTTCTGGGGATTGATTTTTGGCTGGAAGCCTTATTTTTATTCCGCCCGATAATCGTTTGTACCCTAACTGGCGCTATTCTCGGTGATATTCAGACTGGCTTAATTACCGGTGGTCTGACAGAGTTGGCTTTCGCCGGATTAACCCCTGCAGGTGGTGTTCAGCCGCCCAACCCGATTATGGCGGGTCTGATGACCACCGTCATTGCATGGTCTACGGGCGTTGATGCCAAAACAGCAATTGGTCTTGGCCTGCCGTTTAGTTTGTTAATGCAGTACGTCATTCTGTTCTTCTATTCCGCTTTCTCATTATTTATGACCAAAGCCGATAAATGCGCGAAAGAGGCGGATACGGCAGCGTTTTCCCGGCTTAACTGGACAACGATGCTCATCGTCGCTTCAGCGTATGCGGTGATTGCTTTCCTCTGTACTTACCTGGCACAGGGGGCGATGCAGGCGCTGGTGAAAGCGATGCCCGCCTGGCTGACCCACGGCTTTGAAGTGGCAGGCGGTATTCTGCCTGCCGTTGGTTTTGGCTTGCTGCTGCGCGTAATGTTCAAAGCGCAATATATCCCTTACCTGATCGCTGGTTTCCTGTTTGTTTGCTACATCCAGGTCAGCAACCTGTTGCCGGTTGCCGTACTGGGCGCAGGCTTTGCGGTGTATGAGTTTTTCAATGCGAAATCCCGGCAGCAAGCGCAACCGCAGCCCGTTGCCAGTAAAAATGAAGAAGAGGACTACAGCAATGGGATCTGAAATCAGTAAAAAAGATATCACCCGTCTGGGCTTTCGTTCGTCGCTGCTGCAAGCGAGCTTTAACTACGAAAGGATGCAGGCGGGCGGTTTTACTTGGGCGATGTTGCCGATCCTGAAAAAGATTTATAAGGACGACAAACCGGGCTTAAGCGCGGCGATGAAAGATAACCTCGAATTTATTAATACCCACCCGAATCTGGTCGGATTCCTGATGGGGTTATTAATTTCGATGGAAGAAAAAGGAGAAAACCGCGACACCATTAAAGGCCTCAAAGTGGCACTGTTTGGCCCAATCGCCGGGATTGGCGATGCGATTTTCTGGTTTACTTTGTTGCCGATTATGGCGGGAATTTGCTCATCATTTGCCAGCCAGGGAAACCTGCTGGGGCCGATTCTATTTTTCGCCGTTTACCTGCTTATCTTTTTCCTGCGCGTCGGCTGGACCCACGTCGGTTATTCAGTCGGCGTGAAGGCGATCGATAAAGTGCGAGAGAACTCGCAGATGATTGCCCGTTCGGCAACCATCCTCGGGATCACGGTAATCGGCGGGCTGATCGCTTCGTATGTGCATATTAACGTGGTGACATCGTTTGCCATCGACAGTACCCACAGCGTCGCGCTGCAGCAGGATTTCTTCGATAAAGTCTTCCCGAACATTTTACCGATGGCCTACACCCTGCTGATGTATTACTTCCTGCGGGTGAAAAAAGCGCATCCGGTGCTGTTAATCGGCGTGACTTTTGTGCTCTCTATTGTTTGTTCCGCATTCGGCATTTTGTAAATGGAACGAGGCACTGCGTCTGGTGGTGCCTCTTTACTTAAGGAATTTCATCCTGTGCAAACCCTTCAGCAAGTTGAAAACTATACGGCGTTAAGTGAACGTGCCAGCGAATATTTATTGGCCGTGATCCGTAGCAAACCGGATGCCGTGATTTGCCTGGCGACCGGAGCCACGCCATTACTGACGTATCATTATCTGGTAGAAAAAATCCACCAGCAGCAGGTTGATGTCAGCCAGCTCACCTTCGTGAAGCTCGACGAATGGGTGGATCTGCCATTAACGATGCCTAGTACCTGCGAAACTTTCCTGCAACAGCATATCGTGCAGCCGCTGGGGCTACGTGAAGACCAGCTCATCAGCTTTCGCTCCGAAGAGATAAATGAGACAGAGTGCGAACGGGTAACGAACCTGATTGCGCGCAAAGGCGGTCTGGATTTATGCGTTCTCGGATTGGGGAAAAACGGTCATCTTGGGCTGAACGAACCGGGAGAAAGCCTGCAACCGGCCTGCCATATCAGTCAACTTGATGCCAGAACACAGCAACATGAGATGTTAAAAACCGCGGGTCGCCCCGTGACTCGTGGGATCACCTTAGGCCTGAAGGATATTCTCAATGCCCGCGAAGTTTTGTTACTGGTGACTGGCGAAGGAAAGCAGGATGCGACAGATCGTTTTCTCACGGCTAAAGTCTCTACCGCTATCCCGGCTTCATTTTTATGGCTGCACAGTAACTTTATTTGTTTAATTAACACCTAACCAGATGAAAAATTTGCTCAAAATGTTTAAATTAACTTATGTAACAGTCACGCATTATATTAAATAACATTTGACTGGGTTGAACATAACGCCGATAGCAAAAGGAGTTATGTTCAACAATTTAATTTTAGATATACATATAACTTGTTCTATTAATAAATCACCTCGTATTCTGACTCGCCCCCTGGCGCAGCAAAGTCAGGCATTTATACTCTTTTGAATACATAGAAAATTGATATCAATATAATGAAAATATCAAATATTTGCATATAAATATAATCTTAAAGTTCAGTCTATTTAATGTTCAATGAAATATTTCTGCCTGTATAATCTTTAAAGATGTTGAACATATATTCACATTAAATATGATTATGTACTTGTTACAAGGATAAGGTTATATATGAATAAAGGTACAAAAATAGCCATTGCGGGCTTACTTGCGCTTTTCGCAGGTAATGCCGCTGCAACAGATGGTGAAATAGTTTTTGATGGCGAGATTTTAAAATCCGCTTGTGAAATCAATGACTCTGATAAGAAAATTGAAGTTGCTCTTGGTCACTATAATGCCGAACAGTTTCGTTCTGTTGGCGATCGTAGCCCAAAAATTCCATTCACTATTCCTTTAGTTAACTGCCCAATGACTGGGTGGGAGCACGATAACGGCAACGTTGAAGCGTCTTTCCGTCTATGGCTAGAAACGCGGGATAATGGTACCGTTCCTAACTTCCCTAATCTGGCAAAAGTAGGCTCTTTTGCTGGCATAGCGGCAACAGGTGTGGGTATCCGTATTGACGATGCGGAAAGCGGAAACATTATGCCACTGAATGCTATGGGCAATGATAACACGGTTTATCAGATCCCGGCGGACTCCAATGGTATTGTCAATGTTGACCTCATCGCTTACTACGTATCAACCGTTGAAGCATCAGAAATCACCCCAGGGGAAGCAGACGCTGTCGTTAACGTAACGCTGGATTACCGTTAATACGTTACGGCGTTATCTGACCTGTCAGATAACGCCCTTTTCCTTCCTCTTTCTCGTTGTATCAGGTTGAAAAATAACTATGTCAAAACGAACATTCGCGGTGATATTAACCTTGTTGTGTAGCTTCTGTATTGGCCAGGCGCTTGCAGGAGGAATCGTTTTACAGCGAACGCGAGTGATCTATGATGCCAGCCGCAAAGAGGCTGCGTTACCTGTCGCAAACAAAGGCGCAGAAACGCCTTATTTACTGCAATCATGGGTAGATAATATAGATGGTAAAAGCCGTGCCCCATTTATTATAACCCCACCGCTATTTCGTCTTGAGGCTGGCGATGACTCATCACTGCGAATTATTAAAACAGCTGATAACCTGCCTGAAAATAAAGAGTCGCTGTTCTACATTAATGTTCGTGCCATTCCAGCAAAGAAAAAATCAGATGATGTTAATGCTAACGAGTTGACGCTGGTATTTAAAACACGGATCAAAATGTTTTATCGCCCCGCACACCTGAAGGGACGGGTAAACGATGCGTGGAAATCACTGGAATTTAAACGTAGTGATCATTCACTCAATATATATAACCCAACTGAATATTACGTCGTATTTGCCGGATTGGCAGTCGATAAAATCGATCTCACAAGCAAAATTGAATATATCGCGCCCGGAGAACATAAACAGTTACCACTTCCTGCATCTGGCGGAAAGAACGTGAAATGGGCTGCGATCAATGATTATGGCGGCAGTTCCGGGACAGAAACTCGTCCACTGCAATAACAAATATAAAAAACACAGGTCATCAGGGAATGCCACAACGACACCACCAGGGACATAAACGCACACCGAAACAGTTGGCGCTCATTATCAAACGCTGTTTGCCGATGGTGCTCACTGGCAGCGGCATGCTTTGCACTACCGCTAACGCCGAAGAGTATTATTTCGACCCCATTATGCTGGAAACCACAAAAAGTGGTATGCAAACAACCGATCTGTCACGATTTTCAAAGAAATACGCACAACTACCAGGAACTTATCAGGTTGATATCTGGCTGAATAAAAAGAAGGTTTCACAGAAAAAAATTACATTTACCGCCAATGCAGAGCAACTTCTGCAGCCACAGTTTACGGTAGAACAACTACGTGAGCTGGGTATTAAGGTGGATGAAATCCCGGCGCTGGCTGAAAAAGATGACGATAGCGTGATCAACTCGCTTGAACAAATCATTCCCGGTACAGCTGCTGAATTTGATTTCAATCATCAGCGACTTAATTTGAGCATTCCCCAAATTGCACTGTACCGTGATGCAAGAGGTTACGTCTCCCCTTCTCGTTGGGACGATGGTATACCAACGCTGTTTACCAACTACTCGTTTACAGGTTCTGATAACCGTTACCGCCAGGGCAATCGTAGCCAACGACAGTACCTGAATATGCAAAATGGTGCTAATTTTGGCCCCTGGCGATTACGCAACTATTCCACATGGACACGCAACGATCAGACATCAAGCTGGAATACCATCAGTAGTTATTTACAACGTGATATCAAGGCATTGAAGTCTCAGTTGCTTCTGGGAGAAAGCGCCACCAGCGGCAGTATTTTTTCCAGCTACACCTTTACTGGCGTTCAACTCGCTTCCGACGATAATATGCTGCCAAACAGCCAGCGCGGATTTGCCCCAACGGTACGCGGTATCGCAAACAGTAGTGCAATCGTGACTATCAGGCAAAATGGTTATGTGATCTATCAAAGCAACGTGCCAGCGGGTGCCTTTGAAATTAACGATCTCTACCCCTCTTCCAACAGCGGCGATTTAGAAGTCACGATTGAAGAAAGTGACGGTACGCAACGTCGCTTTATCCAGCCTTATTCTTCATTACCCATGATGCAGCGACCTGGGCATCTAAAGTATAGCGCGACCGCTGGACGCTATCGCGCTGATGCAAACAGTGATAGCAAGGAACCCGAATTTGCTGAAGCCACGGCAATATATGGTTTGAATAATACTTTTACGCTGTATGGCGGCCTGCTCGGTTCTGAAGATTATTATGCGCTGGGGATCGGTATCGGCGGCACACTTGGCGCACTGGGCGCGTTGTCGATGGATATCAACAGAGCTGACACCCAATTCGATAACCAGCACTCTTTTCATGGCTATCAATGGCGTACGCAGTACATCAAAGATATCCCGGAAACCAACACCAATATCGCTGTCAGCTACTATCGCTATACCAACGATGGCTATTTTAGTTTTGATGAAGCCAATACCCGTAATTGGAACTATAACAGTCGCCAAAAAAGTGAAATTCAATTCAACATCAGCCAGACAATATTTGATGGGGTAAGTCTGTATGCCTCCGGTTCGCAGCAAGACTATTGGGGCAATAACGATAAAAACAGGAATATCTCTGTTGGGGTTTCCGGCCAGCAATGGGGAGTTGGTTACAGCCTGAATTATCAATACAGCCGCTACACTGATCAAAATAATGACCGCGCACTCTCTTTGAATCTCAGTATTCCGTTAGAACGCTGGTTACCGCGTAGCCGGGTTTCCTATCAGATGACCAGCCAGAAAGATCGCCCAACCCAACATGAAATGCGTCTTGATGGCTCACTGCTGGATGATGGTCGCCTGAGCTATAGCCTGGAACAAAGTCTGGATGACGATAACAACCATAACAGTAGCCTGAACGCCAGTTACCGTTCACCTTATGGAACCTTCAGTGCCGGATACAGCTACGGTAATGACAGCAGCCAATACAATTACGGCGTTACCGGCGGCGTGGTTATCCATCCTCATGGCGTGACGCTCTCGCAATATCTGGGCAACGCTTTTGCGCTTATCGATGCTAATGGGGCTTCTGGCGTGAGGATACAAAACTATCCGGGGATTGCTACCGATCCCTTTGGCTATGCAGTGGTTCCTTATCTCACGACTTACCAGGAAAACCGTCTCTCGGTAGATACTACGCAGCTGCCCGATAACGTCGATCTTGAGCAAACAACACAGTTTGTGGTGCCCAACAGAGGTGCAATGGTAGCGGCGCGTTTCAACGCCAATATCGGTTATCGCGTACTTGTTACAGTCAGCGATCGCAACGGTAAACCGTTGCCCTTTGGCGCTCTTGCCAGCAACGATGAGACGGGGCAACAAAGTATCGTCGATGAGGGCGGCATACTATATCTCTCTGGGATATCGAGTAAATCACAAAGCTGGACTGTACGCTGGGGAAATCAGGCAGATCAACAATGTCAGTTTGCTTTTAGTACACCGGATTCAGAACCCACAACCTCTGTATTACAAGGCACGGCGCAGTGCCATTAAGGATAAAAAAATGAAAAGAGCGCCTCTTATAACAGGACTTTTGTTGATATCCACATCCTGCGCTTATGCCTCCTCAGGAGGGTGTGGAGCCGATAGCACTAGCGGTGCGACAAATTACAGCAGTGTGGTTGATGATGTTACGGTGAACCAGACAGATAACGTGACAGGACGGGAGTTTACCTCTGCAACGCTAAGTAGCACTAACTGGCAATACGCCTGTTCCTGCTCTGCGGGTAAGGCAGTTAAACTTGTCTATATGGTCAGCCCCGTACTTACCACCACTGGACATCAGACAGGATATTACAAACTCAATGACAGCCTGGATATTAAAACCACATTACAGGCAAACGACATTCCAGGACTCACAACCGACCAGGTTGTCTCTGTTAACACCCGATTCACACAGATAAAAAACAACACGGTATATTCTGCTGCAACCCAAACGGGTGTTTGCCAGGGTGATACGTCTCGTTATGGACCCGTTAATATTGGTGCGAACACCACCTTTACCCTGTATGTCACCAAGCCATTTCTCGGCTCGATGACCATTCCGAAAACGGATATTGCCGTCATTAAAGGCGCGTGGGTCGATGGAATGGGAAGCCCGTCTACAGGTGACTTCCATGATTTAGTCAAGTTATCGATTCAGGGAAATCTCACCGCCCCACAGTCGTGCAAAATTAATCAGGGCGATGTTATTAAGGTTAATTTTGGATTCATCAATGGTCAGAAGTTTACCACCCGCAATGCCATGCCAGACGGTTTTACTCCAGTAGACTTTGATATCACTTATGACTGTGGTGATACTTCAAAGATTAAAAACTCGTTGCAAATGCGCATCGACGGTACAACTGGGGTAGTAGACCAGTACAACCTGGTCGCCAGGCGAAGAAGTTCAGACAATGTGCCCGATGTCGGTATTCGTATTGAAAATCTCGGCGGCGGAGTTGCAAATATTCCTTTTCAGAACGGTATCCTTCCCGTTGATCCTTCCGGGCATGGCACCGTCAATATGCGCGCCTGGCCAGTTAATCTGGTCGGTGGTGAGCTGGAAACAGGAAAATTTCAGGGCACAGCCACCATTACCGTCATCGTGCGGTAAAAGAAGACGTTGCGTTTTGATTAACGCAACGCTTCGGCACTGTTACCCCTGCTGCTCCAGCGCATACTTATACAGCGCATTTTTCTTCACGCCGTGAATTTCTGCGGCCAGCGCCGCCGCTTTTTTCAGCGGCAGTTCTGCCTGTAGCAGCGCCAGCGTGCGCAGGGCATCGGCGGGTAAGTCTTCTTCCTGTGCTTTATGACCTTCGACAATCAGCACCATTTCGCCTTTGCGACGGTTTTCATCTTCCTTTACCCACGCCAGCAGCTCGCCAACGGGCGCGCCGTGAATGGTTTCCCAGGTTTTGGTCAGCTCACGCGCCAGAACCACGTAGCGGGATTCGCCTAATACCGCAACGATATCTTCCAGGCTATCTAACAGACGGTGGGTAGATTCATAAAAAATCAGCGTGCGCGGCTCCGCTTCAATGGCTTTTAGCGCATCACGGCGGCCTTTTGATTTGGCAGGTAAAAAGCCTTCGTAACAGAAACGGTCAGAGGGTAAACCCGCTGCGCTTAACGCAGTGATAGCAGCACACGGCCCGGGTAGCGGCACCACGCGGATCCCCGATTCACGGCAGGTACGCACCAGATGGTAGCCAGGATCGTTAATTAGCGGCGTTCCGGCATCGGAAACCAGCGCAATGTTTTGCCCCTCTTGCAGCTTCGCCAGCAGCGTTTCAGCTTTTTGTTGTTCGTTATGGTCGTGCAGCGCAAACAACCGGGCATTAATCCCAAAATGTTGCAGCAATAAACCGGTGTGACGAGTATCCTCGGCGGCAATCAGATCAACGGCCTGTAATACCTCTAACGCACGCTGGGTGATATCCGCCAGATTGCCGATTGGCGTCGGTACAATGTAAAGCTGGCCCTGAGAATTATCCGCCGATTGGTGTTGTTTCATTGTGTCGTCCGTATTGCCGATTTAATATTGAGCATTGCGTAAAAAAAATATCACTGGATACATTATGGTACCCTCAACATTTTCTCGTTTGAAAGCCGCGCGTTGTCTGCCTGTTGTTCTGGCAGCCCTGATTTTCGCCGGTTGTGGCACCCATACTCCCGATCAGTCCACTGCTTATATGCAGGGTACGGCGCAGGCTGATTCTGCCTTTTATCTTCAGCAGATGCAGCAAAGCTCTGATGATACCAGGATCAACTGGCAATTACTCGCCATTCGTGCACTGGTGAAAGAAGGTAAAACCGGGCAGGCGGTGGAGTTGTTTAACCAACTACCGCAAGAACTGAACGATGCTCAGCGCCGCGAGAAAACACTGCTGGCGGTAGAGATTAAACTGGCGCAGAAAGATTTTGCTGGCGCGCAAAACTTGCTGGCGAAAATCACACCTGCCGATTTAGAACAAAACCAGCAAGCCCGTTACTGGCAGGCAAAAATCGATGCCAGCCAGGGGCGTCCTTCCATTGATTTACTGCGCGCGTTAATTGCTCAGGAACCGCTGCTCGGCGCGAAAGAAAAGCAGCAGAATATTGACGCCACCTGGCAGGCGCTCTCCTCCATGACTCAGGAACAGGCGAATACGCTGGTGATCAACGCCGACGAAAATATTCTGCAAGGCTGGCTGGATCTGCAGCGCGTCTGGTTTGATAACCGTAACGATCCCGACATGATGAAAGCCGGGATCGCCGACTGGCAGAAACGTTATCCGAACAACCCGGGCGCGAAAATGCTGCCAACGCAGTTGGTTAACGTAAAAGCGTTTAAACCAGCCTCGACCAACAAAATCGCCCTGCTGTTGCCACTGAATGGCCAGGCAGCGGTATTTGGTCGCACTATTCAGCAAGGCTTTGAAGCGGCGAAAAATATCGGCACTCAGCCAGTGGCAGCTCAGGTAGCTGCCGCACCTGCCGCAGACGTAGCTGAACAACCTCAGCCGCAAACCGTGGATGGCGTTGCCAGCCCGGCACAAGCCTCGGTTAGCGATCTGACCGGTGAACAGCCTGCAGCCCAGCCGGTGCCTGTAAGCGCCCCGGCGACAAGCACCGCAGCGGTAAGCGCACCCGCAAATCCATCCGCAGAGCTGAAAATCTACGATACCTCATCACAACCACTTAGCCAGATCTTAAGCCAGGTTCAGCAGGATGGCGCGAGTATTGTGGTCGGTCCGTTGCTGAAAAATAACGTTGAAGAGTTGCTGAAGAGCAACACTCCGCTGAACGTACTGGCACTGAACCAGCCGGAGAATATCGAAAATCGCGTCAATATTTGTTACTTCGCGCTTTCACCGGAAGACGAAGCGCGCGATGCAGCGCGTCATATTCGTGACCAGGGTAAACAAGCGCCGCTGGTGCTGATCCCACGCAGTTCATTGGGCGATCGCGTAGCCAATGCGTTTGCGCAAGAGTGGCAGAAACTGGGCGGCGGCACCGTTCTGCAACAAAAATTTGGTTCCACCAGCGAATTACGCGCGGGTGTTAACGGCGGTTCTGGTATTGCTTTAACGGGTAGCCCGATTACTCTCAGAGCGACAACCGACTCCGGCATGACGACCAACAATCCAACGCTGCAAACCACGCCAACCGATGACCAGTTCACCAATAATGGCGGTCGTGTCGATGCGGTGTACATTGTGGCAACGCCGGGTGAAATCGCTTTTATCAAACCGATGATCGCCATGCGTAACGGTAGCCAGAGCGGTGCAACGCTGTACGCCAGCTCCCGCAGTGCGCAAGGGACCGCTGGCCCGGATTTCCGACTGGAGATGGAAGGCTTGCAGTACAGCGAAATCCCGATGCTGGCAGGCGGTAATCTACCGTTAATGCAGCAGGCACTCAGCGCGGTGAATAACGATTATTCACTGGCTCGCATGTATGCGATGGGCGTCGATGCCTGGTCGCTGGCAAATCATTTCTCACAAATGCGCCAGGTTCAGGGTTTTGAAATCAACGGTAATACCGGAAGCCTGACGGCTAACCCGGATTGCGTGATTAACAGGAAGTTATCATGGCTACAGTACCAACAAGGTCAGGTAGTCCCCGTCAGTTAACCACCAAACAGACCGGCGATGCGTGGGAAGCACAAGCGCGTCGCTGGCTGGAAGGCAAAGGACTGCGGTTTATCGCCGCTAACGTGAACGAGCGTGGCGGCGAGATCGATCTGATAATGCGTGAAGGCCGGACCACCATTTTTGTCGAGGTACGCTATCGCCGCTCTGCGCTTTATGGCGGCGCGGCAGCCAGTGTGACCCGCAGCAAACAACACAAATTATTACAGACTGCCCGCTTGTGGCTCGCGCGTCATAATGGGAGTTTTGATACTGTGGATTGCCGGTTCGATGTGGTAGCCTTCACCGGGAATGAGGTTGAGTGGATTAAGGATGCCTTTAATGACCACTCATAATTAAGGTTTAAGGATTAGCGTGCAAGAAAGAATTAAAGCTTGCTTCACTGAAAGCATTCAAACTCAAATTGCGGCGGCAGAGGCGCTTCCGGATGCCATCTCCCGTGCAGCCATGACGCTGGTTCAGTCTCTGCTCAATGGCAACAAAATCCTCTGTTGTGGTAATGGAACTTCCGCTGCCAATGCACAGCATTTTGCTGCCAGCATGATCAACCGTTTCGAAACGGAGCGGCCCAGCTTACCTGCCATTGCACTAAATACTGATAATGTTGTCTTAACGGCGATTGCCAACGATCGCTTACATGATGAAGTGTATGCAAAACAGGTGCGGGCGCTGGGTCATGCGGGAGATGTATTGTTAGCCATTTCCACCCGTGGCAACAGCCGCGATATTGTAAAAGCGGTAGAAGCTGCCGTTACGCGTGATATGACCATTGTGGCATTGACCGGCTATGACGGCGGCGAACTTGCAGGTTTGTTAGGGCCACAAGATGTGGAGATCCGCATTCCTTCGCATCGTAGTGCTCGCATTCAGGAAATGCATATGCTGACGGTAAATTGCCTGTGCGATCTGATCGATAACACGCTTTTCCCTCACCAGGATGATTAAGGAGAATACATGAAGGCATTATCGCCAATCGCAGTCCTTATTTCCGCGCTGCTGTTGCAAGGTTGTGTTGCCGCTGCCGTAGTGGGTACCGCTGCTGTGGGTACCAAAGCCGCAACTGACCCACGCAGTGTCGGCACCCAGGTGGACGATGGTACCCTGGAAGTGCGCGTGAACAGCGCATTGTCGAAAGACGAACAGATTAAGAAAGAAGCGCGCATTAATGTAACGGCCTATCAGGGCAAAGTGCTGCTGGTTGGGCAGTCACCAAATGCTGAACTTTCGGCTCGCGCCAAACAGATTGCTATGGGCGTAGACGGTGCCAACGAAGTGTATAACGAGATTCGTCAGGGCCAGCCGATTGGTCTGGGCGAAGCATCTAACGATACGTGGATCACCACCAAAGTGCGTTCGCAGCTCTTAACCAGCGACCTGGTGAAATCGTCCAACGTGAAAGTGACCACCGAAAACGGTGAAGTGTTCCTGATGGGGCTGGTGACTGAACGTGAAGCGAAAGCGGCGGCAGATATTGCCAGCCGGGTGAGCGGCGTGAAGCGGGTAACTACGGCGTTTACGTTTATTAAATAGCAGCCCCTTGTAATGCCTGATGCGACGCTTGCCGCGTCTTATCAGGCCTACAACGATACAAACCGTAGGTCAGATAAGGCGTTTACGCCGCATCCGACATGTTTTCCCTCAAATCAGAACAACAGCGCCAGCCCGCCGACAATCACACCAGACACTGCCACCATCGCCCCCATCAGCCATAAGGCTTTCGCCGGGAACGCTTTGCGCAGCATAATCAGTGACGGCAAACTCACCGCCGGGAGCGTCATCAACAATGCCAGCGCCGGAGCGGTTCCCATACCTGCCAGCATCATCGTTTGTACAATCGGAATTTCTGCTGCCGTGGGAATGACAAACAAGCATCCTGCTATCGCCATCGCCACCACCCACATCAGGCTGTTATCGACAGCACCATCGGCATGGGGGAATAACCAGACGCGAGCGGCACCCAACACCAGTACTGCAAGGATGTAAACCGGGATCGTACTCCAGAAAAGCGTCCATAGCGCCCTGCCCCAGCGGCTAAAAAACCCGCCCTGTGCTTCCGGTATGTCAATTTCGACCGGTGCCTGCGTTTGCGGTGTTTCACGCACCCATTTTTGCACCAGCGTCGCAATCAGCAACACCATCACCAGCCCGGCCACCAGACGAATCGCCGCAAAACCCCAGCCGAGGACAAAGCCCATAAACACCAGCGTCGCCGGGTTTAACACCGGATTGCCCATCCAGAATGCCAGCGCACCGCCCATCGACACCTGTTGGCGACGCATTCCCGCCGCGACCGGAGCCGCACAGCAGGTACACATCATGCCCGGCAACGAAAACAGCGTTCCCAGCAGCGTGCCGCGAAAGCGCGATTGCCCAAGCGTACGCAACAACCAGTCACGCGGGATCAGCACCTGAATCAACGAACCGAGGATCACCCCCAGCACCGCCGCTTTCCATACCGCGAGGAAATAGATCATCGCGTAATCCAACGCCGCCTGCCATGGGTTAGCATCCGCCTGCGCAAGGATAGATTTACCGATACTGTGGGTTTCGGCAGCAGTAAACGCTTTGCCGTAGTAAGGTTCCCATTTCACATACCAGAGACCGGCAATGACAACGAGAAAGAAAAGCGCGGGTTTCCACCACTGAATGGGCGTTGCCGCCTGAGATGAAGACTGACCAGTCATAGCATTCCCCAGGAATAAGTTATGATAATTGAGCGCGTGAATATTACGCTCACTATCAATTCTTGGGAATAATTATTCAGCTCTTTTGCGTAATTCTGAAGAGCTTAAAATCGTCACGCCTTCATGCTCAGGCCGCATCGACTCTGCCAGCATGACCCGCGCCACGTCTCTCGCATCAATGGATTTCCAGTTACCTGGTAACAAACGGAACAGCGGCGCAAAAAGCGTTTCGTTCATCCGCTGTTTGCTACGATCGCCCAGTAACATCGACGGGCGAGCAATGGTCAATTTCGGCCAGTTCTGGGCGATTAATGCTTCTTCCATCTCCCCTTTGACGCGGTTATAGAAAAACGGCGAGTGGGCATTGGCACCCATCGCACTGACTACCAACATATGCTGCGCGCCCAGTCGCCGCCCGGTTAATGCGGTATCCACTACCAGCGTGTAATCGGCATGAATAAACGCCTCTTTGCTCCCCGCTTCTCGCCGCGTGGTGCCGAGACAACAAAACACAATGTCGATGGGATCGGTGACCTGCGCCAACGCGTCACTCAGTTGCGGATCATGGGGATTAAACACCCCGGGCATATCGCCCAACGGACGTCGCGTCGGCGCAGCAATGGCGTTAACTTTCGGTTCGTTAATCAACATCCTCAGCAGGTGACCGCCCACCAGCCCCGTTGCGCCTGTAATCAGTACCTGACTCATCTTCGCTCCTTTACAGAATTGTCTGCCTTGCGCTCCACGGCTCATGCACCAGGCTTAATAGACCATGAGGTAATTATCCCCGAATGTGGGAAATTCGCCTCATCCAATGCAACAACGCGGAGGAAGCATGAGTAAGAAAATTGCCGTTTTAATCACTGATGAATTTGAGGATTCAGAATTTACTTCACCCGCAGACGAGTTCCGTAAAGCCGGACACGAAGTGATTACCATTGAAAAACAAGCGGGTAAAACGGTGAAAGGCAAAAAAGGAGAAGCCAGCGTGACCATCGATAAATCCATCGATGAAGTGACGCCTGCGGAGTTTGATGCCCTGCTGCTACCGGGCGGCCATTCACCGGATTATCTGCGTGGGGACAACCGTTTTGTCACCTTTACCCGTGATTTTGTGAATAGTGGCAAACCGGTGTTTGCCATCTGTCACGGCCCGCAGTTGCTGATCAGCGCCGATGTGATTCGGGGGCGCAAACTGACCGCAGTTAAACCGATCATTATTGATGTTAAAAATGCGGGCGCGGAATTTTACGATCAGGAAGTCGTGGTTGATAAAGATCAGCTGGTTACCAGCCGGACACCGGACGATCTGCCAGCGTTTAACCGCGAGGCGTTACGCCTGCTCGGTGCCTGAGTCGCGTAGCCAAATCATTTTTTTACCAAAGCCCAGCGTGTTGTCGGTGAATTTGATTTCATCGAGCCGGATTTCCCACACCGGGGCCGACAGCATTCTGGCAACCGGAAAGCGACGATTGTACGCCTTGCGCGCGAGGTCGCTTTCCTCACCTTCCAGCCTGCGGATCTCACCTTTAAACTGCACACCGCGAATTAACGCTACCGTTTTCGGCTGACCGTTTACCGTTCCGGCAACTGCCGCCTGCGGCCCGCTCATCTGCGCGTGGCGCGTTTTTTCTTCCGTCAAAATGTAGAAGGCGACTTTCTGCGCATCAAAAAGATAAAAGGCATTAGCGCACCAGAGTTCCCCTTCCTGCTGCACACACCAGGTGACAACATGTTGTTTTGCCAGCCAACGGCTGATGGCGATGAGTGTTTCCATTGCTGTTCTCTTTTATACTGTGGGCCTGACCTTAACATGCGATGCAGACGATGACACCCTGGTTTCTTTACTTGATCCGTACCGCCGACAATAAGCTTTATACCGGGATCACCACGGATGTCGAACGCCGCTATCAGCAGCACCAAAGCGGCAAAGGGGCGAAAGCACTGCGCGGGAAAGGAGAACTGACGCTGGCGTTTTCTGCTCCAGTGGGCGATCGTTCGCTGGCGTTACGGGCGGAATATCGCGTTAAGCAACTGACCAAACGGCAAAAAGAGCGTCTGGTAGCGGAAGGCGCAGGGTTTGCAGAGCTGTTAAGCAGTCTGCAAACCCCGGAGATTAAAAGCGATTGAAATGCTCGTGATACTCAACCAGGCCGGTAACGCCATTCAGCGCGTCATCCGCTAAACGATGTACCTGGAAGGCGCTTTCAGTGCCCGGCCAGCGGCAACGCAGATCGTGATGCGCCGCCAGTTCAAAGCCGAAACGACTGTACAGCGCCGGATCGCCCAGCGTCACCACTGCGGCATAGCCGAACTCATTAAGCGAATCGAGTCCTTCATAGACCAGTTGGCGTGCCAGCCCCTGTCCACGGTATTTTTCATCAACCGCCAACGGTGCCATGCCGACCCATTGCAGGTCTTCGCCCTGCACATCAACCGGACTAAATGCCACATAGCCAATGACCTGACCTTCGTCATCTGTCGCCACCAGCCCCAGCGTCAGAAAGCCATCTTCACGCAGATCGTGAACCAGCTTCGCTTCCGCATCACTTTCGAATGAGCGACGCAGCAGGGCATCAATACCCGGCGCATCAATGGGAATTTCTACTCGAATTAGCATGGTTCACCTACCGATGTCTGTTTGGTTTCAGGCGCGGTTTTCATTCCCGCCTCAACAAAATCCGCCAGTTGCAGCAGCATCATGCGTAAGGCTTTCGGCATTTGCTCCAGTTCAATGGCGTCCATCAGGTTTTTCACATACAGCCCCAGCTCCGTATCGCCTTCAATCACCAGCCGACGCTGGAAGAAGAGCGTATCCGGATCCTGTTTACGCGCCGCAATCATCAGCAGATCGCTGGCGTCGGCACTAAAACTCACATCAGCTTGCGCGTTCTGGCTGACCACCAGTTTGCCATTCACCACCGAGGTAAACCATTGCAGGTCAATATCACGCACATGAATACTTAACCAGCGGCCTTCAAGAAACTCCAGCTCGCCATCATCCAGCGCCTGACGGAATTGCCAGCTTAAGACCTGCTCAAGAACCTGGCGTTTTAGCGCAAATGGCGTCAGTTTTACCGGTACACTCAACAGAGATGGCCCCAAATGCACAATACGGGAACGCAGTTTATCCAACACGAGTTTTACTCCCTGTTTCAACAATCATCCTATTTTGCCATATCAGAAAAATAACATAGCGGTATAAATCAACAATTCCATATGAAATTGCTGCTACCACCAATACAACTTTAACTGCCTTAAATCAAAAATTGTCGCAGCAAGGTTAACTAAAATCCCAGTTCGTTAACATTTTTGCGTTTTGATAGCGCAACCTTCAGGAAAAATTATGGAGCTGCTCTGCCCTGCCGGAAATCTCCCGGCGCTTAAGGCGGCCATCGAAAACGGCGCAGATGCTGTTTATATCGGGCTAAAAGATGATACCAATGCCCGTCACTTCGCCGGCCTTAACTTTACCGAGAAAAAATTGCAGGAAGCGGTGAGTTTTGTCCATCAACATCGCCGCAAACTTCACATCGCGATTAACACTTTTGCGCATCCGGACGGTTACGCCCGTTGGCAGCGCGCCGTGGATATGGCGGCGCAGCTGGGTGCCGACGCGCTGATCCTCGCCGACCTCGCCATGCTGGAGTACGCCGCCGAGCGTTACCCGCATATTGAGCGTCATGTGTCAGTGCAGGCTTCGGCGACCAATGAAGAGGCGATTAACTTTTATCATCGCCATTTTGACGTTGCCCGCGTGGTGCTGCCGCGCGTGTTGTCGATTCATCAGGTGAAACAGCTGGCACGGGTCACACCTGTACCACTGGAAGTCTTTGCTTTCGGCAGCCTGTGCATTATGTCGGAAGGTCGTTGCTATCTGTCGTCGTATCTGACGGGTGAGTCGCCCAACACCGTGGGCGCGTGTTCTCCGGCCCGTTTCGTGCGCTGGCAGCAAACGCCGCAGGGGCTGGAATCCCGCCTGAACGAAGTGCTGATCGACCGTTATCAGGACGGCGAAAACGCAGGTTATCCGACGCTGTGTAAAGGGCGTTATCTGGTGGACGGCGAGCGCTATCACGCGCTGGAAGAACCAACCAGTCTCAATACCCTGGAACTGCTGCCGGAGTTAATGGCGGCGAATATTGCTTCGGTGAAAATTGAAGGCCGCCAGCGTAGCCCGGCGTATGTCAGCCAGGTGGCGAAAGTCTGGCGTCAGGCTATCGACCGTTGTAAGGCCGATCCGCAAAACTTCATACCGCAAAGCGCGTGGATGGAGACGCTCGGGTCGATGTCCGAAGGCACGCAAACCACTCTTGGCGCATATCACCGTAAATGGCAGTGAGAAAAGCAATGAAATATTCCTTAGGGCCGGTGCTGTGGTATTGGCCAAAAGAGACGCTGGAAGATTTTTATCAGCAGGCCGCCGCCAGCAGCGCCGACGTGATTTATCTCGGTGAAGCGGTCTGTAGCAAACGCCGGGCAACCAAAGTTGGCGACTGGCTGGAGATGGCAAAATCGCTCGCCGGAAGTGGCAAGCAGATTGTCCTCTCCACGCTGGCGCTGGTGCAGGCATCCTCGGAACTGGGCGAACTGAAACGCTATGTTGAGAACGGTGAGTTTCTGATTGAAGCCAGCGATCTCGGCGTGGTGAATATGTGCGCTGAGCGCAAACTGCCGTTCGTCGCCGGGCACGCGCTGAACTGCTACAACGCGGTGACGCTGAAAATATTGCTCAAACAGGGCATGATGCGCTGGTGTATGCCGGTGGAGCTTTCCCGCGACTGGCTGGTGAATCTGCTTAATCAGTGCGATGAGTTGGGGATTCGCAACCAGTTTGAAGTGGAAGTCCTGAGCTACGGTCATCTGCCGCTGGCCTACTCCGCCCGCTGCTTTACCGCGCGTTCGGAAGACCGTCCGAAAGATGAGTGCGAAACCTGCTGCATTAAGTATCCGAACGGGCGCAACGTGCTGTCGCAGGAAAACCAACAAGTGTTTGTACTCAATGGCATTCAGACCATGAGCGGCTACGTTTACAACCTCGGTAACGAGCTGGCATCCATGCAGGGCCTGGTTGATGTGGTCCGCCTGTCACCGCAGGGTACTGACACTTTCGCGATGCTCGACGCCTTCCGCGCTAATGAAAATGGCGCTGCGCCACTGCCGTTGACGGCAAACAGCGACTGTAACGGCTACTGGCGGCGGCTGGCTGGGCTGGAACTGCAAGCCTGAACAAATAGCTCACTTTGTTAACAACTTTAACTACTCTTTAATGCAGTATTAAAGATTAATCGGTAACAAAGTGAGCTGTTATGACTGATAAAACCATTGCGTTTTCGCTACTCGATCTGGCCCCTATCCCCGAAGGTTCTTCAGCGCGAGAAGCGTTCTCCCACTCTCTCGATCTCGCCCGTCTGGCTGAAAAGCGCGGCTATCATCGCTACTGGCTGGCGGAACACCACAATATGACCGGCATTGCCAGTGCTGCAACATCGGTATTAATTGGTTATCTGGCAGCGAATACCACCACGCTGCATCTGGGGTCCGGTGGCGTGATGTTGCCTAACCACTCACCATTGGTCATTGCCGAACAGTTCGGCACGCTTAATACACTCTATCCGGGGAGAATCGATTTGGGGCTGGGCCGCGCGCCGGGTAGCGATCAGCGAACCATGATGGCACTGCGTCGTCATATGAGTGGCGATATTGATAATTTCCCCCGCGATGTCGCGGAGCTGGTGGACTGGTTTGACGCCCGCGATCCCAATCCGCATGTGCGCCCGGTACCAGGCTATGGCGAGAAAATCCCCGTGTGGTTGCTAGGCTCCAGCCTTTACAGCGCGCAACTGGCGGCGCAGCTTGGTCTGCCGTTTGCGTTTGCCTCACACTTCGCGCCGGATATGTTGTTCCAGGCGCTGCATCTTTATCGCAGCAACTTCAAACCGTCGGCACGACTGGAAAAACCATACGCGATGGTGTGCATCAATATTATCGCCGCCGACAGCAACCGCGACGCTGAATTTCTGTTTACCTCGATGCAGCAAGCTTTTGTGAAGCTGCGCCGCGGCGAAACCGGGCAACTACCGCCACCGATTCAGAATATGGATCAGTTCTGGTCACCGTCTGAGCAGTATGGCGTGCAACAGGCGCTGAGTATGTCGCTGGTGGGCGATAAAGCGAAAGTGCGTCATGGCTTGCAGTCGATCCTGCGCGAAACCGACGCCGATGAGATTATGGTTAACGGGCAGATTTTCGATCACCAGGCGCGCCTGCATTCGTTTGAACTGGCGATGGACGTGAAGGAAGAGTTGTTGGGATAGTGTGTCTTAACGCGGGAAGCCTTATCCGAGCTGGCAACGCTGTCCTACGTAGACCTGATAAGCGAAGCGCATCAGGCATTGTGTAGGCAGCAGAAATGTCGGATAAGGCACCGCTGATTACTGATACACCGGCAGCAAATTAAAGCTCGATAAGATATGGACCAGTGCGTTGCCAACGCCAAACACCAGAATCAGCGTAATCATCGGCTTGCCGCCCCAGACACGGAATTTCGGGCTGCCAAAGCGTTTACGCGATGCACGGGCTAACAGCGCCGGAACAATTGCCGCCCAGATGGTAGCCGCTAAACCAGCATAACCAATGGCGTACAGGAATCCGTTCGGGAACAGCAGCCCCCCCACAACTGGCGGGGCAAAGGTCAGCAATGCCGTTTTCAAGCGGCCCACAGCTGAGTCATCGAAACCAAACAGATCTGCCAGATAGTCAAACAAACCCAGCGTTACGCCAAGGAACGAACTCGCTACCGCAAAGTTTGAGAACACGACCAGCAGAAGGTCCAGGCTACGGCTGTTCAGCACGCCACTTAATGCCTGTACCAGCACATCAATGTTACCGCCCTTCTCGGCGATGCCAATAAACTCCGGACGAGGAATGTTGCCCATCGTCGCCAGCAACCAGATGGTATACAGCGCCAGTGCCATCAGCGTACCGTACACCAGGCATTTCACGATGGTTTTCGGATCTTTGCCGTAATACTTCATCAGGCTTGGCACGTTACCGTGATAACCAAACGACGCCAGGCAGAACGGCAATGTCATCAGCAGATACGGCGCATAAGATGCATTGCTTTCTGCAACGTTGAACAATGTCGCAGGCTGCACATGCCCCAACAGGCTGCCAAAGGTGAGGAAGAAGGTAATGACTTTCGCCCCCAGCACAATCGCCGTCATGCGGCTGACGGCCTTAGTACTCAACCACACCACAAACGCTACCAGCAGTGCAAAACCAAAACCCGCCGCCCGTGCCGGGACGTTTAGCGACATCTCTGCGAAGGTGTGATGCAGAATTGAACCACTGGCAGAAATATAGGCATAGGTCAGGATATAGAGCACAAAGGCAATGGAAATACCGTTGACCACGTTCCAGCCTTTGCCCAGCAAATCTTTGGTGATGGTGTCAAAACTCGAACCGATTCGGTAATTCAGGTTAGCTTCCAGAATCATCAAGCCGGAATGCAGCATACAGAACCAGGTAAAGATCAGCGCCGCCATTGACCAGAAAAACCACGCCCCGGACATGACCACTGGCAGAGAAAACATCCCTGCGCCAATAATGGTGCCGCCGATAATCACCACGCCGCCAAGCAGCGACGGTGACGTTTGGGTGGTGGTTAGTGTTGCCATGAGGGCTTCTCTCCAGTGAAAAATAGTGCGACTACGTTGTTATGTATTGCACTGTACCAGTACACGAGTACAAAAGACAGAAAAAAAGCCCCGATGGTTAAAATCGGGGCTGTATATATTATTTTACAGATTGTTTTCGCTGTTCAGCGATGATTACGCATCGCCACCGAAACGACGACGACCGGTAGAGTCATCACGACGCGGTGCGCGGCCTTCACGACGTTCGCCGCTAAAACGACGACCATCACCACGACCACCTTCACGGCGTTCACCGCTGAAGTTACGACCGCCTTCACGACGTTCGCCACCGAAACCACGACCACCGCCACGACGCTCACCGCCAGTATGCGGCTGTGCATCGCCCAGTAACTGCATGTTCATCGGCTTGTTGAGAATGCGAGTGCGCGTAAAGTGTTGCAGCACTTCACCCGGCATACCTTTCGGCAGTTCGATGGTGGAGTGAGAAGCAAACAGCTTGATGTTACCAATGTAACGGCTGCTGATGTCGCCTTCGTTAGCAATCGCACCAACGATATGACGAACTTCAACACCATCATCGCGGCCCACTTCAATGCGGTACAGCTGCATATCGCCAACATCACGACGTTCACGACGCGGACGATCTTCACGGTCACCACGCGGGCCACGGTCGTTACGATCGCGCGGACCACGGTCATCACGGTCACGGAATTCACGTTTCGGACGCATCGGCGCATCTGGCGGTACGATCAGAGTACGTTCACCCTGTGCCATTTTCAGCAGTGCGGCGGCCAGAGTTTCGAGGTCCAGCTCTTCACCTTCTGCAGTCGGCTGAATTTTGCTCAGCAGTGCGCGGTATTGATCCAGATCGCTGCTTTCCAGCTGCTGCTGTACTTTAGCGGCGAATTTTTCCAGACGGCGTTTGCCCAGCAGTTCTGCGTTCGGCAGTTCTACTTCCGGAATAGTCAGCTTCATAGTACGTTCAATGTTGCGCAGCAGACGACGCTCGCGGTTCTCAACGAACAACAGCGCGCGGCCAGCACGACCCGCACGACCGGTACGACCGATACGGTGAACGTAAGACTCAGAATCCATAGGGATATCGTAGTTAACCACCAGGCTGATACGCTCAACGTCCAGGCCACGGGCCGCAACGTCGGTCGCAATCAGGATGTCCAGACGACCGTCTTTAAGGCGTTCCAGTGTCTGCTCACGCAGCGCCTGGTTCATGTCACCGTTCAGCGCGGCGCTATTGTAGCCGTTACGCTCAAGAGCTTCAGCCACTTCCAGAGTCGCGTTTTTGGTACGAACGAAGATAATCGCCGCATCAAAATCTTCCGCTTCCAGGAAACGTACCAGTGCTTCGTTTTTACGCATACCCCACACAGTCCAGTAGCTCTGGCTGATGTCAGGACGGGTAGTCACGCTGGACTGAATACGCACTTCCTGCGGCTCTTTCATAAAGCGGCGGGTAATGCGACGAATCGCTTCCGGCATGGTTGCAGAGAACAGAGCGGTCTGATGACCTTCCGGGATCTGCGCCATAATGGTTTCAACGTCTTCGATGAAGCCCATGCGCAGCATTTCGTCAGCTTCATCCAGAACCAGACCGCTCAGTTTAGAGAGGTCCAGAGTGCCACGTTTCAGGTGGTCCAGCAGACGGCCCGGAGTACCGACAACGATCTGCGGCCCCTGACGCAGGGCGCGTAATTGCACGTCATAACGCTGGCCGCCGTACAGGGCAACCACATTTACGCCGCGCATGTGTTTAGAGAAATCCGTCATTGCTTCAGCAACCTGTACCGCCAGTTCGCGGGTCGGTGCCAGCACCAGAATCTGTGGTGCTTTCAGCTCAGGATCAAGATTCTGCAGCAGAGGTAAAGAGAATGCTGCAGTTTTTCCGCTCCCCGTCTGGGCCATACCCAGAACGTCGCGGCCATTCAGCAGATGTGGAATACACTCTGCCTGAATTGGAGATGGTTTTTCGTAACCCAGATCGTTAAGGGCTTCAAGGATAGGAGCCTTCAGGCCCAGATCTGCAAAAGTGGTTTCGAATTCAGCCATGTAGTACGTGTGCCTCAAAATTAATGGCGGCCAGTCTACATAACTCATCATGAAATTGATCAGCAATTTTCATTGAAAAGTGTGAACCGGCTCAAAGTAGGTGTATTAACGAACAACAACGCCCTCACCCGTTAAGGTGATGGCAATCAAAAAAGATTACGGGCTGATGTGTACGTCAGCTATTGCTGGTCCGATTCTGCCAGGTCATCTTGGTCCTGGCCCAGGAGCGATAATTCCAACAATGCGTATCGGTGCTCAACAAAGTTATGAACGTTGTTGGCAACCGCCAGTTTGAACAGTGCCGTGGCGCTGTCCAAATCCCCCAGACTTAGGTAGTACTTACCTAAATAGAAGTTGGTTTCACTGAGATGCTCAGCGAGCGAGGTGTTATCCGTTGCGTCCGCCTTGAGCCTTTCCATTAACGTTTGTTCGCTAATGTTGCCCAGGTAGAACTCGACAATGTTCCATCCCCACTGTTCCTTATCCGATTTTTCGAAGTGCTGTTTCAACACTTCTTTAGCCTGCTTCTCATCGAGCTTCTGCTCGGCGAGATAAAGCCACAGACTACGGAAAGGATCATTGGGATCGTCTTGATAAAACGCCAGCAGATCATCTTGCGCTAACTTGTCACGACCGCCGTAATATAATGCGATCCCGCGATTCAAGTGCGCGTAGTTGTAAGTTGGATCAAGCTCAAGTACAGAATCAAACGCTTCATAGGCAGCATCAAAATTGCCTGCCTGCGTTAAATATATGCCTAAGTAATTGAATACTTCAGGCATATCCGGTCGAATTGCCAGCGCTTGCGAAAAATCGTTACGCGCTAATGCCCTCAGACCGAGACTATCATACAACACTCCGCGCTCATATAAAAGCTGTGCGCGTTCGTCATCGGTTAAAGCCCGACTGGCAAGGATTTGTTCCATACGTGCCAGAATCACTTCCTGCTGTAAAGTCGGTTGCAATGGTACCGCGAGGACTTCACTTTTACGCCAGGAAGTATTACTGCATCCTGCAAGCGTAAGTGCTGTCGCAACGAAACACCAGCGCAAAAAAGGCTTCATTTCCCACTCCCGAAGACCACGGTTGAATGAACGTCCTGTTCCCGGTTGCTAACAAGGCGTCCTGCCCGGTTAAAAGCCCCCCGCCGCAGCGGAGGGCAAATGGCAACCTTACTCGCCCTGTTCAGCAGCCGGAGCTTCCGGTGCTGCAGCAGGTTGAGACTGCTCAGTCGCTTCTTTAATGCTCAGACGGATACGGCCCTGGCGATCAACTTCCAGAACTTTCACCGGTACTTCCTGACCCATCTGCAGGTAATCGGTCACTTTCTCAACGCGTTTGTCAGCGATTTGAGAGATGTGTACCAGACCTTCTTTACCGCCGCCGATGGCAACAAATGCGCCAAAGTCAACGATACGGGTCACTTTACCAGTGTAGACGCGGCCCACTTCGATTTCTGCAGTGATCTCTTCGATACGACGAATAGCATGTTTCGCTTTCTCGCCGTCGGTCGCTGCAATCTTCACAGTACCGTCATCTTCGATTTCGATGGTGGTGCCAGTTTCTTCGGTCAGAGCACGGATTACAGAACCGCCTTTACCGATAACATCTTTGATCTTGTCCGGGTTGATCTTGATGGTATGGATACGCGGTGCGAACTCAGAGATATCGCCACGCGGCGCGTTGATCGCCTGTTCCATTACGCCCAGGATATGCAGACGCGCACCTTTAGCCTGGTTCAGCGCAACCTGCATGATCTCTTTGGTGATACCTTCAATTTTGATATCCATCTGCAGTGCAGAGATACCGTCGCGGGAACCTGCAACTTTGAAGTCCATATCGCCCAGGTGATCTTCGTCGCCCAAAATGTCAGACAGTACAACGTAGTTGTCGCCTTCTTTCACCAGACCCATTGCGATACCCGCAACGGCAGCTTTGATCGGCACACCTGCGTCCATCAGCGCCAGAGACGCGCCGCACACGGAAGCCATAGAAGAGGAACCGTTGGATTCAGTGATTTCAGACACAACACGTACGGTGTACGGGAATTTGTCCATATCCGGCATGACTGCCAGCACGCCGCGCTTCGCCAGACGACCGTGACCAATTTCACGACGCTTCGGAGAACCGACCATGCCGGTTTCGCCTACGGAGTACGGAGGGAAGTTGTAGTGGAACAGGAAGGTATCGGTACGTTCGCCCATCAGTTCATCAAGAACCTGCGCGTCACGAGCAGTACCCAGCGTTGCGGTAACCAGCGCCTGCGTTTCACCACGGGTGAACAGCGCAGAACCGTGAGTACGCGGCAGCACGCCAGTACGCACATCCAGACCACGGATCATATCTTTTTCACGACCGTCGATACGCGGTTCGCCTGCCAGTACGCGGCTACGAACAACGTTTTTCTCGATCGCGTGCAGAATTTCACCCAGTTCGTTTTCGTCCAGGGTTTCGTCTTCAGCAAGCAGCGTCGCGATGGTTTCAGATTTGATGACATCAACCTGCGCATAACGCTCTTGTTTGTCGGTGATGCGGTAAGCATCGCTCAGGCGAGCTTCAGCCAGTGCAGCAACGCGCGCGTTTAGCGCTTCGTTTACCGGCTCCGGCTGCCAGTCCCAACGCGGTTTACCGGCTTCTTTCACCAGTTCATTGATGTTCTGAATAACAACCTGCTGTTGTTCATGACCGAACACTACTGCGCCCAGCATCTGGTCTTCGCTCAGCAGTTGAGCTTCAGATTCAACCATCAGTACAGCGGCTTCAGTACCGGCAACAACCAGATCCAGTTTGCTCTCTTTCAGCTCGTCCTGAGTCGGGTTCAGTACGTACTGGTCATTGATGTAACCTACGCGGGCAGCACCAATCGGGCCATTGAACGGAATACCAGACAGAGACAGCGCTGCGGAAGCACCAATCATCGCGACGATATCCGGGTTAACTTGCGGGTTAACAGAAACCACGGTGGCGATAACCTGAACTTCGTTGACGAAGCCTTCCGGGAACAGCGGGCGAATCGGGCGGTCAATCAGACGCGCGATCAGGGTTTCGCCTTCGCTTGGGCGGCCTTCACGACGGAAGAAGCTACCCGGGATACGACCAGCAGCGTAGGTACGCTCCTGATAGTTAACGGTCAGTGGGAAGAAGTCCTGACCTGGTTTGGCTTTTTTCTGGCCAACAACGGTAACGAATACCGCGGTGTCATCCATGCTAACCATAACAGCGGCAGTAGCCTGACGAGCCATCATGCCGGTTTCCAGAGTCACGGTGTGTTGGCCGTACTGGAATTTACGAACGATCGGATTAAGCAATGTAATATCCTTTCTCTTTCTTAGACAGTACCTTACGGCACTGGTGTTAATACCCGATCTTCTGCGCATCCTCGCGACTAATGACAACCCTAACCCAGCTCTATGTGGGTAAAGCCTCTCATTAGCCGCGCGAACCTCTGCAACGGAAGATCATTCATAGCAACAATACATTAGTTTCCAGTGAATTGCTGCCGTCAGCTTGAAAAAAGGGGCCACTCAGGCCCCCTTTTCTGAAACTCGCAAGAATTAGCGACGCAGACCCAGGCGCTCGATGAGCTGGGTGTAACGTGCTACGTCTTTACGTTTCAGGTAGTCGAGCAGTTTACGACGCTGAGAAACCATGCGCAGCAGACCACGACGGCTGTGGTGATCTTTTTTGTGCTCTGCAAAGTGGCCCTGCAGGTGGTTGATCTGTGCAGTCAGCAGTGCTACCTGAACTTCGGTAGAACCGGTGTCGTTTGCGTCACGACCAAACTCAGAAACGATTTTAGCTGTTGCTTCAGTACTTAGAGACATTTTAAAACTCCAAAGTATATAGAATGAAAGGACGCCGATCTCTAATTCAGCGATCCCAGTGTACGTTACGCAAAGTGTTAAACAATTTACGCGACGTTAAGCGGCAGTATTCTACTCGTAGCGACCTGTTATCGCAAGACGGTTAACATTACGCCGGGTATTCAACCACCAGGCGACGAGGCGCAACGCGGCCTTCATCGTCAATTTCGCCCATACCGATAAATTTGCCGTTCTCACCTTCCGTGACGCGAACCAGTCCTTCCAGTGGCGCACCAGATGTACGAACCGGGTTACCATTTTTGAAGTAAACAGAAGACGTTAACGGAAGATTCACCACCGGATAGTCCGAAGCTGGACTGTCCATTGGCATCAGTAATGGATCAAGTAACTCCGCGGCTGGAATATCCTGCTGTTCAGCTTGCTCAACAAGTTCACGCAGGTGCTCCAGGGTCACCATCCGTTCAACCGGATATTTACTTACCGCCAGACGGCGCAGGTAAATAACATGCGCGCCACAGCCGAGTTTTTCACCCAGGTCATCAATGATGGTGCGGATATAAGTGCCTTTTGAGCAGTGAATTTCCAGCTCCAGCTCATTGCCTTCATGGCGAATAAACAGCAATTCATAAACGGTAATCGGACGCGCTTCACGCGGAACTTCAATGCCCTGACGCGCATATTCGTACAGTTTTTTGCCCTGATATTTCAGTGCTGAATACATCGAAGGGATCTGTTCGATATCGCCACGGAAAGTATCCAGTGCCGCTGCCAGCTGCTCTGCGCTAAAGGTTACCGGACGTTCTTCAACGATCTGTCCGTCGGCATCAGAAGTATCGGTACGCTGTCCAAGACGCGCAATGACCCGATAGCGTTTGTCGGAGTCCAGCAGATACTGGGAAAACTTCGTCGCTTCCCCGAGGCAAATCGGCAACATGCCGGTCGCCAGCGGGTCCAGCGCACCGGTATGCCCGGCACGGTTGGCGTTATATATACGTTTCACTTTTTGCAGCGCATCGTTGCTGGACATACCCTGAGGTTTATCCAGCAACAAAACGCCGTTAATGTCGCGACCGCGACGACGAGGACGACTCATTAGTCCTCCTTGCTGTCGTCCGGGTTAACACGACGTTCTTCGTCATGTTTGACCACGCTGGTCACCAGGTTTGACATGCGCATCCCTTCAACCAGAGAGTTGTCGTAGAAGAAGGTCAGTTCCGGCACGATACGCAGGCGCATCGCTTTCCCCAGCAGGCTGCGGATGAAACCAGAAGCTTCTTGCAACGCTTTGATGCCCGCTTTAACCGCGTCTTCATCTTTGTCGTTGAGGAACGTCACATATACTTTGGCATACGCCAGGTCGCGAGACATTTCGACACCGGAAACGGTGGTCATCATGCCCAGGCGAGGATCTTTAATTTCACGCTGCAGGATGAGAGCGATCTCTTTTTGCATTTCCTGCGCTACGCGCTGCGGGCGACCAAATTCTTTCGCCATAATAAATTCTCCTGACAAAAAAGGGGCTGTTAGCCCCTTTTTAAAATTAATTTCAGGTGGAAGGGCTGTTCACGTTGACCTGATAAGACGCGCCAGCGTCACATCAGGCAATCCATGCCGGATGCAGCGTAAACGCCTTATCCCGCATGGAACCCTAAAAACCTTAAGCAATGGTACGTTGGATCTCGATGATTTCGAATACTTCGATCACATCGCCAGTGCGGACGTCGTTGTAGTTCTTAACGCCGATACCACATTCCATACCGTTACGGACTTCGTTAACGTCATCTTTGAAGCGGCGCAGGGACTCCAGCTCGCCTTCGTAGATAACCACGTTGTCACGCAGAACGCGGATCGGGTTGTGACGTTTAACCACACCTTCGGTAACCATACAGCCTGCGATGGCACCAAATTTCGGCGATTTGAACACGTCACGAACTTCCGCCAGACCGATAATCTGCTGTTTCAGTTCCGGAGACAGCATACCGCTCATCGCCGCTTTCACTTCGTCAATCAGGTTATAGATGACGGAGTAGTAACGCAGATCCAGGCTTTCCGCTTCAATCACTTTACGTGCAGAGGCATCAGCACGTACGTTAAAGCCAACCAGGATGGCGTTGGACGCCGCAGCCAGGGTGGCGTCGGTTTCGGTGATACCACCTACGCCAGAACCGATGATCTTCACTTTAACTTCGTCAGTAGACAGTTTCAGCAAGGAGTCGGAGATCGCTTCGACAGAACCCTGTACGTCTGCCTTCAGGACGATATTCACTTCGTGAACTTCGCCTTCGGTCATGTTGGCGAACATGTTCTCGAGTTTAGATTTCTGCTGACGCGCCAGTTTAACTTCGCGGAATTTACCCTGACGATAGAGTGCAACTTCACGCGCTTTCTTCTCGTCACGTACAACGGTAACTTCATCACCCGCAGCCGGTACGCCGGACAGGCCGAGGATTTCCACCGGAATGGACGGACCCGCTTCCAGCACTTCCTGACCCAGTTCGTTACGCATCGCACGAACACGACCGTATTCGAAGCCACACAGAACGATATCGCCCTTGTGCAGAGTACCTTCACGTACCAGAACGGTAGCAACCGGACCACGACCTTTATCGAGGAAGGATTCGATAACCGCACCGCTCGCCATACCTTTACGTACCGCTTTCAGCTCCAGAACTTCCGCCTGCAGCAGGATAGCGTCCAGCAGTTCATCGATACCGGTACCCGCTTTCGCAGATACGTGTACGAACTGGCTTTCACCGCCCCACTCTTCCGGCAGGATGCCGTACTGGGAGAGTTCGTTCTTAACGCGATCCGGATCAGCTTCTGGTTTATCGATCTTGTTCACTGCAACCACCACCGGTACCTGCGCCGCTTTCGCGTGCTGGATTGCTTCGATGGTCTGCGGCATCACACCGTCGTCGGCAGCAACAACCAGGACTACGATGTCCGTTGCCTGCGCACCACGAGCACGCATTGAAGTAAACGCGGCGTGCCCCGGGGTGTCCAGGAAGGTGATCATGCCGTTTTCAGTTTCAACGTGGTATGCACCAATGTGCTGGGTAATGCCGCCCGCTTCGCCAGAGGCCACTTTCGTTGAACGAATGTAGTCCAGCAGAGAGGTTTTACCGTGGTCAACGTGACCCATGATGGTCACAACCGGCGCGCGCGGTTCAGCCGCAGCACCCGTGTCACGGTCGCTCATTACCGCCTCTTCCAGCTCGTTTTCACGACGCAGGATAACTTTATGGCCCATCTCTTCAGCAACCAGCTGTGCGGTTTCCTGATCGATAACCTGGTTGATGGTTGCCATTGCGCCCAGTTTCATCATCGCTTTGATGACCTGAGAGCCTTTAACCGCCATCTTGTTCGCCAGTTCGCCAACGGTGATAGTTTCGCCGATCACAACGTCACGGTTAACGGCCTGAGCAGGCTTCTGGAAGCCTTGCTGCAGCGAAGAACCTTTACGTTTTCCGCCTTTACCGCCACGTACTGCTGCGCGTGCTTCTTCACGATCAGCTTTTGATTCAGCGTGTTTGTTGCCTTTCTTCGGACGCGCTGCTTTCGCGTTACGACCACGGCCACGGCCGCCTTCGACTTCACGATCGCTTTCGTCTTCTGCCTGGCGAGCATGTTGAGAAGTAGTGACGTGATAATCGCTGGAATCTTCAGTCGGTTCCGCGTTATCAGTCCATTTGTTTTCTTCCGCCATACGACGTGCTTCTTCAGCAACGCGACGTGCTTCTTCTTCGAGTTTACGACGCGCTTCTTCTTCAGCTTTACGCTTGAGCTCTGCAGCTTCCTGCTCACGGCGGGCTTTTTCAGCCTGGGCGTTTTTAGTCATATCGTCTTGTTGATTGCTCACTTTGTCTTTTTCCGCAGCTTCACGTTTCGCTTGTTCAGCAGCTTCACGCTTAGCTTGTTCTGCGGCCTCACGTTCAGCTTTTTGTTGCGCCTCGCGTTTAGCCGATTCTTCTGCCTCACGACGGGCTTGCTCTTCCGCTTCACGCTGCGCTTGCTCTTCCGCTGCAAGGCGTTCAGCCTCTTGCGGATCGCGTTTCACAAAGGTGCGTTTCTTGCGGACTTCGATTTGTACCGATTTGCTTTTTCCACCGGTACCAGGAATGTTAAGGGTGCTGCGTGTTTTACGTTGCAGCGTCAATTTGTCCGGGCCTGAATTTTTCTGATTCAGGTGGTCAATCAAAGTCTGTTTCTCTTGTGCAGACACAGAGTCGTCAGCAGACTTCCGGATACCTGCATCAGCAAATTGCTGTACCAGGCGTTCCACGGAGGTCTGTCGCTCTGCGGCCAGCGTTTTAATCGTTACATCTGTCATGCTGTTCCTTCCTGCTACAGTTTATTACGCTTCGTCACCGAACCAGCAAATATTACGGGCAGCCATAATCAGTGCTCCGGCTTTTTCGTCGGTCAACCCTTCGATATCAGCCAGATCATCAATGCCCTGTTCGGCGAGATCTTCCAGCGTACAAACGCCACGGGCGGCCAGTTTGAATGCCAAATCACGATCTACCCCTTCAAGGTTCAGCAGATCGTCAGCCGGTTTGTTATCACCGAGGCTTTCTTCCTGGGCCTGTGCAATGGTGGCCAGTGCATTTTTAGCACGCTCGCGCAGTGCTTCAACGGTCGGCTCATCAAGGCCTTCGATTTCCAACAGCTCTTTCATCGGCACATAGGCCAGTTCTTCCAGCGTCGAGAAGCCTTCTTCTACCAGAACAGTCGCGAAGTCTTCGTCGATGTCGAGATATTTGGTGAAGGTGTCGATCGCTGCGTGCGCTTCCGCCTGATGCTTAGCCTGCAGGTCGTCAACGGTCATCACGTTGAGTTCCCAACCGCTCAGCTGCGAAGCCAGACGCACGTTCTGACCGTTACGGCCAATCGCCTGCGCCAGGTTACCGGCTTCAACGGCGATATCCATGGTGTGTTTATCTTCATCCACCACGATAGAAGCAACGTCTGCCGGTGCCATTGCGTTAATCACGAACTGCGCCGGGTTATCATCCCACAGGACGATATCGATACGCTCGCCACCCAGTTCAGTAGACACCGCCTGAACACGCGCGCCACGCATACCTACGCAAGCACCTACCGGATCGATACGTTTATCGTTGGTTTTCACCGCGATTTTCGCACGAGAACCCGGATCGCGAGCCGCTGCTTTAATTTCAATCACTTCTTCGCCGATTTCTGGCACTTCAATACGGAACAGTTCGATCAGCATTTCCGGCTTGGAACGAGTGACGAACAGTTGCGCGCCACGCGCTTCCGGGCGAACGGAATAAAGCACGCCACGAACGCGGTCGCCAGGGCGGAAGTTTTCACGCGGCAGCATATCTTCACGCAGGATCACGGCTTCAGCGTTGTTGCCCAGATCCAGAGAGATGTTGTCGCGGTTTACTTTTTTCACCACGCCGGTGATGATTTCACCTTCGTGTTCACGGAACTGATCAACCACCATCGCACGTTCGGCTTCACGCACTTTCTGCACGATAACCTGTTTTGCCGTCTGGGTAGTGATACGGTCAAAGGTAACAGACTCAATCTGATCTTCAACGTAATCGCCCAGGTTCAGGCTTTCATCTTCATAACGTGCGGCTTCAAGGGTGATTTCCTTGGTCGGCTGGGTGACTTCATCAACAACTAACCAGCGACGGAAGGTGTCAAAATCACCGCTTTTGCGATCGATCTGTACGCGGACGTCGATCTCTTGTTCATATTTTTTCTTTGTTGCTGTCGCCAGCGCGCTTTCCAATGCTTCGAAAATCTTCTCGCGAGGTAGCGCCTTTTCATTGGATACGGCTTCAACTACAGCCAAAATTTCTTTGTTCATCGCGGGCTTTTCACCTCATCCAGACTATTAAAAGTGGGGAACCAGGTTCGCCTTCTGGATATTACTCAGCGCGAACACTTCATCTTTACCTTCGACGGTAACTGTGATCATTTCACCGTCTACCGCTTTGATAACGCCCTGCCATTTACGACGGTTTTGTACCGCCATACGGAGAACCAGAGTCACCTCTTCTCCGACAAAACGGGCGTAGTGTTCAGCCGTGAACAGTGGGCGATCGAGACCCGGTGAGGAGACTTCCAGGTTATAAGCAACGGTGATGGGATCTTCAACATCCAGCACAGCACTTACCTGGTGGCTCACATCAGCACAATCATCAACATTGATGCCATCTTCACTATCAATATAGATGCGCAGTGTGGATGTGCGACCGCGAATAAATTCGATGCCAACCAGTTCAAAACCCAGGGCCTCAACTGGCGCAGTAATCATCTCTGTTAATTTTTGCTCTAATGTGGACAAGCCCACCCCCAAGACATAAAAAAAGGGCCTAAAGCCCAGTTATTCTGTAGTCAGATAACAAAAAACCCCGATAAATCGGGGCTTTATATAACTGAACCCTATAACCGCAACTGCGGTCTGGAGCACTTTCCAGAAGGATTTTTTCAAATCCCACTACGAAGGCCGAAGTCTTCACAGTATATTTGAAAAAGAACTCTAAGGGAAAGTGGTTGCGGGGGCCGGATTTGAACCGACGACCTTCGGGTTATGAGCCCGACGAGCTACCAGGCTGCTCCACCCCGCGCCTGAAACGTGGCAAATTCTACTCGTTTTGGGTAAAAAATGCAAATACTGCTGGGATTTGGTGTACCGAGACGGGACGTAAAATCTGCAGGCATTATAGTGATCCACGCCACATTTTGTCAACGTTTATTGCTAATCATGTGAATGAATATCCAGTTCACTTTCATTTGTTGAATACTTTTGCCTTCTCCTGCTCTCCCTTAAGCGCATTATTTTACAAAAAACACACTAAACTCTTCCTGTCTCCGATAAAAGATGATTAAATGAAAACTCATTTATTTTGCATAAAAATTCAGTGAGAGCGGAAATCCAGGCTCATCATCAGTTAATTAAGCAGGGTGTTATTTTATGACGACGATTCTCAAGCATCTCCCGGTAGGTCAACGTATTGGTATCGCTTTTTCTGGCGGTCTGGACACCAGTGCCGCACTGCTGTGGATGCGACAAAAGGGAGCGGTTCCTTATGCATATACTGCAAACCTGGGCCAGCCAGACGAAGAGGATTATGATGCGATCCCTCGTCGTGCCATGGAATACGGCGCGGAGAACGCACGTCTGATCGACTGCCGCAAACAACTGGTGGCCGAAGGTATTGCCGCTATTCAGTGTGGCGCATTTCATAACACCACCGGCGGCCTGACCTATTTCAACACGACGCCGCTGGGCCGCGCCGTGACTGGTACCATGCTGGTTGCTGCGATGAAAGAAGATGGCGTGAATATCTGGGGTGACGGTAGCACCTATAAAGGAAACGATATCGAACGTTTCTATCGTTATGGTCTGCTGACCAATGCTGAACTGCAGATTTACAAACCGTGGCTTGATACTGACTTTATTGATGAACTGGGCGGCCGTCATGAGATGTCTGAATTTATGATTGCCTGCGGTTTCGACTACAAAATGTCTGTCGAAAAAGCCTACTCCACAGACTCCAACATGCTTGGTGCAACGCATGAAGCGAAGGATCTGGAATACCTCCACTCCAGCGTCAAAATCGTCAACCCGATTATGGGCGTGAAATTCTGGGATGAGAGCGTGAAGATCCCGGCAGAAGAAGTCACAGTACGCTTTGAGCAAGGTCATCCGGTGGCGCTGAACGGTAAAACCTTTAGCGACGACGTAGAAATGATGCTGGAAGCTAACCGCATCGGCGGTCGTCACGGCCTGGGCATGAGCGACCAGATTGAAAACCGTATCATAGAAGCGAAAAGCCGTGGTATTTACGAAGCTCCGGGGATGGCACTGCTGCACATTGCGTATGAACGCCTGTTGACCGGTATTCACAACGAAGACACCATTGAGCAGTATCACGCGCATGGTCGTCAGTTGGGCCGTCTGCTGTACCAGGGGCGTTGGTTTGACTCCCAGGCGCTGATGCTGCGTGACTCTCTGCAACGCTGGGTTGCCAGCCAGATCACTGGTGAAGTTACCCTGGAGCTGCGCCGTGGGAACGATTATTCAATCCTGAATACCGTCTCAGAGAACCTGACCTACAAGCCAGAGCGTCTGACGATGGAAAAAGGCGACTCGGTGTTCTCGCCAGATGATCGTATTGGTCAATTGACCATGCGTAACCTGGATATCACTGATACCCGCGAGAAACTTTTCGGTTATGCCAAAACTGGCCTGCTTTCCTCCTCTGCCGCTTCAGGCGTGCCGCAGGTGGAGAATCTGGAAAACAAAGGCCAGTAATTCGACATCAACCCTGCCCTTCAGGGGTGGGGTTACCTTGCTTATCCTCTGTAAACTCCTTTCTGAGCATCACATAATCGAAAACATCATGGTTTGCATCCACAACCCGTGAGTCTCCTTTATAGTGTGCAATCACTTCCTCAAGCGTTTGCGGCTGTTCCGGCTTTGTTACCCCCATCCACGCATTAATAAGGTAATTATTGTAAGCTGTCGAAAAGATGTTGTTTTCCGTTGTGCGATCCACGCCATCCCCAAGAACGGGGCTATACCAGATAAACATCGGGACATGATATGCCTGCTGGCTAGCCTCCCTGCCTCCATGAAAATAGACGTTCTTCTTCGTAGGGTCACGTTCCAGGCCGTGGTCGGCAAAATACATGACCGAGGCGCGGCGATCTTTTAATAATTCAAAAACCTGACCTAGCAAACTATCTGTGTAATGAATGGAGTTGTCATAGCAGGCATCCTGATCGTCCTGCGGTTGAAACACGGCGCTGGATTGCGGATAGGCGCTACAAGCCGGTTCATGGCTTCCATTTAAATGAAGAACAATCAGTTTCTTTTGCTGCGTATTTTGCTGTAATGCTTGCGATAAATGCGGCAACAACAATTCATCAAATCCTCTGACATAAACTGTTTCCATGGCGCGCATGGCGATACTGGTAACTGCTGTACCATTCTGCCGAAAAGCGGATTGCGAGCTTAGCCAGAAAGTCTGAAATCCTGCTTGATTAGCCATATTAATAATGTTGTCGGGGTAATTATGAATGTCATGACTCAAAACAGAATCAGCAGTTAAAGAAAGGGGAACCGACAGCGCAGTGTAAGGTGCGCCGCTTATTGCTTGATTAAACAGTTTGATCTGTTTTCTTTGTGCTTCAACTTGCGGTGTCGTAGAGCGTGTATATCCATACAAAGACATATTGTCGACACGTACAGACTCCCCCACAATCAACACGTAGGTATCAATACCTGTATCCCTGACTGATAATTGAAAATACGGCACCGTGTTTGCAATTGAGAGTAATCTTTGATGCTCTTTCGCTGCTAAAGCAAAATAGTTGAGATTGAAAAACGGCGTATAGGTAGCAAATCGCGACGCTAGTATATATGGACTGAACGCTTTTTTATTTTTTGCATCTTTATAAGCAAATTGACAAGCGGAAAATAAACTGCCCGAAATGACAATCAGCAATAATATTCCTGTCACTTTTTTTGTCGGCAAGGAAACATCATATTTTATTATTACTGCCAAAAAAAGAAGGGATAAAAAAGCAAAGGCACATAGATAAGGGATATACATCCCCAGCATTTTGACAACTTCATCCGGATCACTCTGGAGCACACTAATCGCAAATCCATCATTGAAAGTTGTACCAAAGGTACACCATGAATAGAGGCTAATACTCATGTCTGCCGCAGTCAGTAACACAAATGGTGCGGCAACAAGCAGGCGAAGCGGAAGGGATGATATACGTTTTACAACCAGGATGGTCAGAACGAAGAACAGCAAGCGCTGAACCATATGCGCGCCGGAAGAGGCGACTAAGTTCGTAATACCAAAAACAATAACACAAAGATACAACAACCAATGAGATTTAAAACTTCTAGCAAATTTGTTGAATACTGTCATCCAGAAATCCAAGTTCACAACCAATATAAACAATTATCAACAATGTTCAATTTTATATCAGACATGTTTTTCAACTCTGATCCATATCAGACCGAAACACTGTTAGTTTTTTCTTTTTAAATGATGCGGCCATTGCGTTCTCAGTAATTAAATAACATTATCAATGCGTCTCTAAACATTACGCAGAACGTAGCCATCAGTAGTTATACTGACAGGAGCAGGATGGTTTATCGAGAAGTAAACATATCCGTATTCGTACCGGAACTGGAGTTGACACAATAAAGTGCCAATTATGTCAGCAGAAGGGAAAAGTTTATAACTAAGGCGTACCGGCACCATCGTTTCAAGGTACCAGCTACGAGTAAAGCAACTGGACGAGATACAGATACCTGACAACCATTCCTCAGACCAGGACCAAAACGAAAAAAGACGCTTTTCAGCGTCTCTTTTCTGGAATTTGGTACCGAGGACGGGACTTGAACCCGTAAGCCCTATTGGGCACTACCACCTCAAGGTAGCGTGTCTACCAATTCCACCACCTCGGCACGGATACTACTTTTTAGTTCGGGATATCGCTGGTCGGCTTAGCCGGAGCAGCTGGTTGAGTTTGTTCGGTTTTCACCGGTGCACTCAGATTTTCCCATTCGCTACCTTTATTGGTTTTGTTGCTATTGATGTTACCCAGCACCAGACTGATGATGAAGAATAACGTTGCCAGCAGCGCCGTCATGCGGGTCATGAAGTTACCAGAACCACTTGAACCAAACAGCGTAGCGGAAGCGCCTGCTCCGAAGGAGGCTCCCATATCAGCGCCTTTACCTTGCTGCAGCATGATCAGACCAACAAGGCCAATTGCCACAATAAGGAAAACTACTAAAAGAGCTTCGTACATAATCAACCTGTTCCTTGCGGAGTTGCCGCGTACCAATGCTTCAACCAATAAAGCGGGAGTTTTTAATCTTTCCCACTGAAGCGGGTGTGAATACTAACCAAAGCGAATGACCTTCGCAAGGGCAATTTTATCGCATTGTATCAACTGCGGAAAAAAACAGCAAAACCGATGTGTTCGCTGAGAAAAAAGGCGACAATCGCCGCCTTTTTAGCCAGTTATCTAACGCTTTAAACGGCTTTTACTGCATCGGCGATGCGGTGTGCAAATTCAGTCACCTGCGCTTCGTCTTCGCCTTCCACCATCACGCGAATTAACGGTTCGGTGCCGGATTTACGCAGCAACACGCGTCCACGGTTGCCCAGCGCAGCTTCAACCTCTGCGGTCACGGCTTTAACTGACTCATGCTCAAGTGGATCGCCGCTACCTGCGGTGTAACGTACGTTAACCAGAATCTGCGGGAACATTTTCATGCCGCTGCAAAGGTCGTGCAGGCTCATATGGTTACGTGCCATAGCCGCCAGCACCTGCAAGCCAGCAACGATGCCGTCACCGGTAGTAGTTTTATCCAGCAGGATCACATGACCGGAATTCTCTGCACCGATACGCCAGCCTTTCTCCTGCATTTTTTCCAGTACGTAGCGGTCACCCACTTTCGCGCGCGCAAATGGAATTCCTAACTGTTTCAGCGCCAGTTCAAGCCCCATGTTGCTCATCAATGTACCCACAGCGCCACCACGCAGCTGGCCCTGACGAAGACCTTCACGCGCGATGATATACATGATCTGATCGCCATCGACTTTATTGCCTTCATGGTCAACCATAATCACGCGATCGCCATCGCCGTCGAAGGCAATACCGAGATCCGCTTTTTCAGCCAGCACACGAGCCTGGAGCGCGCGAACGTCGGTAGCCCCCACTTCGGCATTGATGTTTACACCGTTTGGCTCACAACCGATAGCGATAACGTTCGCCCCCAGTTCGCGCAGCACGTTCGGCGCGATGTGATAAGTCGCACCGTTTGCACAATCCACCACAATCTTCAGTTCACTGAGGCTAAGTTCGTTCGGGAACGTGGCTTTGCAAAACTCGATATAGCGACCCGCGGCATCAACGATACGGCTGGCTTTACCCAGTTCTGCCGAATCAACGCAGCTGATCTCCTTTTCCATTTCCGCTTCGATGGCCTCTTCTACCGCATCCGGCAGTTTGGTGCCGTCGATAGAGAAGAATTTAATGCCATTATCGTAGAACGGGTTATGCGATGCAGATATCACAATTCCGGCCTCTGCGCGGAAGGTACGCGTCAGATAAGCCACGGCCGGTGTTGGCATCGGGCCAGTGAAGAGTGCGGAAAGGCCCGCTGCCGCCAGACCCGCTTCCAGTGCTGACTCCAGCATATAGCCAGAAATACGCGTGTCTTTACCAATAATGATCTTACGGGAGCCGTGGCGCGCCAGCACTTTACCCGCGGCCCAACCCAGCTTAAGCACAAAATCAGGTGTGATCGGCGCATCCCCTACACGACCACGAATCCCATCGGTACCGAAATATTTACGATTACTCATAGCGTTTGTTTTCCTTTGCAGACAGAGTGGCTTCCACCACCCGCATCGCTTCTACGGTTTCTTTGACGTCATGAACACGAATAATGTGCGCGCCTTGCATTGCGGCAATGACCGCACAGGCCAGACTACCGCTCAGGCGCTCGGACGGCCCCACGTTCAGCAGCTGCCCAATCATCGATTTTCGTGACATACCTACCAACAGCGGCAGGTTGAAATGGTGAAATTCAGCCAGGCGCGCCAGTAATGAATAGTTATGGGAGAGATTTTTACCGAAACCGAATCCGGGGTCGAGCAACAATTTCTCTTTTGCGATACCCGCCTGCTCGCAACGTGCTATTTGCTCAATAAAGTAGCGATTCACTTCTGCAAAGACATCGTCATACTTCGGAGCTTCCTGCATGGTTTTTGGATTTCCCTGCATATGCATCAGACAAACCGGTAAACCGGTTTCTGCAGCCGCCTCCAGAGCGCCAGGTTCGGAAAGGGAGCGGATATCATTAATAATGTGAGCGCCAACTTTCGCTGACTCACGGATGACTTCTGGTTTGGATGTATCTACCGAGATCCAGACTTCGAAGCGTTGAGCAATTGCCTCAACCACAGGAATAACACGTTGCAACTCTTCTTCAACGCTAACTTCCGCCGCCCCTGGGCGCGTGGACTCGCCACCAACGTCAATGATCGTCGCGCCAGCGTTGATCATCAGATTCGCATGTTTCACCGCATCTATCAGCGAGTTATGCGTGCCACCATCCGAAAAGGAATCAGGCGTGACGTTGAGGATCCCCATTACGTGAGGATGGCTAAGGTCCAGTGAAGTACCCTGGGCAAAGAGTTTCATGATGTTATCCCTGGTATGAATTGATAAGAAAAAACCCCGGAGCACGCCCCGGGGTTTTCGGTACAAATACAGTCATCTGATGCGGGAACTTACTTGTCGCCTAACTGCTCTGACATGGTGTTACCCGGGTTCGGCGTACGCGGTTCATCAACCGGACGAGGAGCCTTTGGACTACCATTGTCGCCAGAATTGTTAGAAGCGCCTGGTTCTTCCCAGCCCGCTGGCGGACGTACATCGCGACGTGCCATCAGGTCATCAATCTGCGGTGCGTCGATAGTCTCATATTTCATGAGAGCATCTTTCATCGCATGCAGAATATCCATATTGTCGGTCAGAAGCTGACGCGCACGATTATAGTTACGCTCAATCAGTGCTTTCACTTCCTGGTCGATGATACGTGCAGTTTCATCGGACATATGTTTCGCTTTCGCTACGCTACGGCCGAGGAACACTTCACCTTCTTCTTCCGCGTACAGCAGTGGACCCAATTTCTCAGAGAAGCCCCACTGAGTCACCATGTTACGTGCCAGGTTGGTCGCAACTTTAATATCGTTGGACGCACCGGTAGATACATGTTCCGGCCCGTAGATGATCTCTTCTGCCAGACGACCACCGTACAGCGTAGAAATCTGGCTTTCCAGTTTCTGACGGCTGGCGCTGATTGCGTCGCCCTCAGGCAAGAAGAAAGTCACACCCAGCGCACGACCGCGTGGGATAATCGTCACTTTGTGCACCGGATCGTGTTCCGGCACCAGGCGACCGATAATCGCATGACCCGCTTCGTGGTAAGCCGTCGATTCTTTCTGCGCTTCCGTCATCACCATGGAGCGACGTTCCGCACCCATCATGATTTTGTCTTTCGCTTTCTCGAACTCAACCATCGACACAACGCGTTTGTTGCCACGAGCAGCGAACAGTGCCGCTTCGTTCACCAGGTTCGCCAGGTCAGCACCGGAGAAACCAGGAGTACCACGGGCAATGATTGCCGCGTCGATATCGGGTGCCAATGGTACGCGACGCATGTGAACTTTCAGGATCTGCTCACGACCGCGAACATCTGGCAAGCCGACCACAACCTGACGGTCGAAACGGCCAGGACGCAGCAGGGCCGGGTCGAGAACGTCCGGACGGTTAGTCGCGGCGATAACGATGATACCTTCGTTACCTTCGAAGCCATCCATCTCAACCAGCATCTGGTTCAGAGTCTGTTCACGTTCATCGTGACCACCGCCCAGACCAGCGCCACGCTGGCGGCCTACGGCGTCGATTTCATCGATAAAGATGATGCACGGTGCCGCTTTCTTCGCCTGTTCGAACATGTCACGAACACGGGATGCACCCACACCGACGAACATTTCTACGAAGTCAGAACCGGAGATAGTAAAGAACGGAACTTTCGCTTCGCCTGCAATCGCTTTCGCCAGCAGCGTTTTACCGGTACCCGGAGGACCGACCATCAAGACGCCTTTCGGGATCTTACCGCCGAGTTTCTGGAAGCGGCTCGGCTCGCGCAGATACTCAACCAGTTCAGCAACTTCTTCTTTTGCTTCGTCGCAGCCCGCAACGTCAGCAAAGGTCGTTTTGATCTGATCTTCCGTCAGCATGCGCGCTTTGCTCTTACCAAACGACATGGCACCTTTGCCACCGCCGCCCTGCATTTGACGCATGAAGAAGATCCAGACACCAATCAGCAACAGCATCGGGAACCAGGAGATGAAGATAGAAGCCAGCAGGCTTGGTTCTTCAGGCGGTTCACCGACAACCTTGACGTTCTTGGTCAACAGGTTATCCAGTAATTTCGGATCCTGAACCGGAATGTAAGTGGTATAACGGTTACTATCTTTCTTGGTAACGTTGATTTCACGTCCGTTGATACGCGCTTCACGAACCTGGTCGTTATTGACCTCTTGTAGGAAGGTAGAGTAATCCACCTTACGGCCATTAGACTCGCTGGGCCCAAAGCTCTGGAATACTGACATCAGCACAACGGCAATGACCAGCCAGAGTATTAGGTTTTTCGCCATGTCACTCAAGGGATTAACCTCTTATTACAACTGTGTTAAAAACAGCGTCAGGATACTCTATATCCAGCATCTTTCAAACTTTCGTCTGAAATCTCCCGGTTAGGGTTTACGCCCGGTCGCTACAATATACACTTCCCGCGAACGTGCACGAGAAGAGTCCGGCTTACGAACTTTGACCTTCGTAAACAGGGAGCGAATTTCCCTTAGATACTCATCGAAACCTTCGCCCTGGAACACCTTCACTACAAAACTGCCACCTGGCGCTAATACATCACGACACATTTCTAGCGCCAGTTCCACCAGATACATGGCACGGGGGATATCCACCGCCGGTGTTCCGCTCATGTTTGGTGCCATATCGGACATGACAACCTGGACTTTGCTGTCGCCAACGCGCTCCAGCAGTGCTTTCATCACCAGTTCATCACGAAAATCGCCCTGAAGAAAGTCCACACCAACGATAGGATCCATAGGTAAAAGATCGCAAGCGATGATGCGGCCTTTGCCGCCAATTTGGGTGACCACATATTGTGACCAACCACCCGGAGCAGCACCAAGGTCGACAACCGTCATTCCCGGTTTAAAGAGTTTGTCACTTTGCTGTATTTCATCAAGTTTAAACCAGGCACGGGAACGTAACCCCTTTTTCTGTGCCTGTTGAACATATTTATCGCTAAAGTGTTCCTGAAGCCAGCGGCTGGAGCTGGCAGAACGCTTCTTACCTGTCATTTAACTTTCCCATGGGGATAACTCATCGTAACCAATTGCGTAAATTTTTACGCGCCTATTTGGTGATATATGGGAGATGGCGGTAGAATGACCCGTTTTCAATCCCAACGTAAGCAAAAAATACGATGAATCTGAGTACTAAACAAAAACAGCACCTGAAAGGTCTGGCACATCCGCTCAAGCCAGTTGTTCTGCTTGGCAGTAATGGTTTGACCGAAGGGGTGCTGGCCGAGATTGAACAAGCGTTAGAGCACCATGAACTCATCAAGGTGAAAATCGCCACCGAAGATCGCGAAACTAAAACCTTGATCGTGGAAGCTATCGTGCGCGAAACCGGCGCCTGTAATGTACAGGTCATCGGTAAAACGCTGGTGCTTTATCGCCCAACTAAAGAACGTAAAATCTCGCTGCCACGCTAAGATTATCCTAAAGTTACACACATTTGCTGTGTAAAACGAGGGGTTTTCCGCAGGCAGGAGAGCAAAATGCCACGCTCTGTTCGTTGATAAAAGGCCGCATAGCGGCCTTTTTCCTTTCTTTACAATACATCAACATCTTGAGTATTGGGTAATTCTTACAGGTATTCCACCTTAATTACTTCAAATTCTACTTCGCCGCCCGGCGTTTTGATGACCACAACATCATCTTCTTCTTTGCCGATCAGGCCACGAGCAATAGGCGAGTTTACAGAAATCAGGTTTTGTTTAAAGTCAGCTTCGTCATCGCCAACGATGCGATAAGTCTGTTCTTCGTCAGAATCGAGATTCAGCACCGTTACGGTAGCACCAAAAATAACGCGCCCATTGTTGGGCATTTTGGTGACATCAATCACCTGCGCGTTTGACAGCTTGGCTTCGATGTCTTTGATACGGCCTTCGCAGAAGCCCTGCTGTTCACGAGCTGCGTGGTATTCGGCGTTTTCTTTCAGGTCGCCATGCTCACGCGCTTCCGCGATAGCAGCAATGATTTCAGGACGGCGCACAGATTTCAGAAAATCCAGCTCTTCGCGTAATTTTTCAGCGCCGCGTAAGGTCATCGGAATAGCTTGCATTTGTTATACCTCTTGAATATTCCTGATGGGGCAAGTCTTCACCCACCCCGGCTGTTCGGCCTGCCCGGCATAACTCCTCACCGGGACCAGAAGCAAAAAAATACCGACCCGGGTACAAGTCCCAGGTCAGCTACAATTCACATTTTGATAGTCATTTTACCCTGAAGTTCCCGAAGGGTCATCGTTTACTTTATAGGGCGTTGCGCCGTAGTATGACGGCTCGATTCCAGGTTGTTAGCGCGAGATTATGCGATTTTCCAGATTTATCATCGGATTGACCAGCTGTATAGCGTTCAGTGTTCAGGCCGCAAATGTTGATGAGTATATTACTCAACTCCCCGCTGGTGCCAACCTTGCCCTGATGGTGCAAAAAGTCGGCGCGTCGGCCCCCGCTATTGATTACCACAGTCAGCAGATGGCGCTGCCCGCCAGTACGCAGAAAGTGATTACTGCGCTGGCGGCGTTGATTCAACTCGGCCCCGATTTTCGTTTTACCACGACGCTTGAAACCAAAGGCAATGTGGAAAACGGCGTACTTAAGGGTGACTTAGTGGCGCGATTTGGTGCCGATCCGACGTTAAAACGTCAGGATATTCGCAATATGGTCGCGACTTTGAAAAAATCTGGCGTCAACCAAATCGATGGCAATGTGTTGATAGATACCTCCATTTTCGCCAGCCACGATAAAGCCCCCGGCTGGCCATGGAATGACATGACACAATGCTTTAGCGCTCCGCCTGCCGCCGCCATAGTTGACCGCAACTGTTTCTCCGTCTCGCTCTACAGTGCCCAAAAACCCGGTGATATGGCCTTTATACGCGTGGCATCTTATTACCCCGTTACGATGTTCAGCCAGGTACGCACCCTCCCCCGTGGTTCTGCCGAAGCGCAATACTGCGAACTGGATGTGGTGCCAGGCGACCTGAACCGCTTTACGCTGACGGGATGCCTGCCACAACGTTCTGAGCCGCTCCCGTTGGCTTTTGCCGTACAGGATGGAGCCAGCTATGCCGGGGCAATTCTGAAAGATGAGTTAAAACAGGCGGGTATCACCTGGAGTGGAACACTGCTGCGCCAGACTCAGGTTAACGAACCTGGAACGGTAGTTGCCAGTAAACAGTCGGCCCCGCTGCACGATCTGCTTAAGATTATGCTGAAAAAGTCAGACAACATGATCGCCGATACGGTTTTCCGCATGATAGGCCATGCGCGCTTCAATGTGCCTGGAACATGGCGGGCCGGGTCGGACGCCGTGCGTCAGATCCTGCGCCAGCAAGCCGGTGTCGATATTGGAAACACCATTATTGCCGATGGTTCAGGGCTTTCGCGGCATAACCTGATTGCCCCCGCCACCATGATGCAGGTGCTGCAATACATTGCCCAACACGACAATGAACTTAACTTTATCTCCATGCTGCCGCTGGCGGGCTATGACGGCTCTTTGCAGTACCGTGCAGGTCTGCATCAGGCGGGCGTGGATGGCAAAGTCTCAGCGAAAACCGGTTCGTTGCAGGGGGTATATAACCTGGCGGGATTCATTACCACAGCGAGCGGGCAACGAATGGCGTTTGTGCAATATCTTTCTGGCTATGCAGTAGAACCGGCGGATCAGCGTAATCGCCGTATTCCGTTAGTGCGTTTCGAAAGCCGTTTGTATAAAGATATTTACCAGAACAATTAGTCAAAAAGAAACCCCGGCATATGGCCGGGGTTTCAGATTATTGACAAAGTGCGCTTTGTTTATGCCGGATGCGGCGTGAACGCCTTATCCGGCCTACAAAATCGTGCAAATTCAATATATTGCAATCATCTTGTAGGCCTGATAAGTGTAGCGCATCAGGCTTATTTGGCATTGGTCATTAGTGATTAACGCTTGTAAATGAACTCAACGCCTTCTTCGTCGTCTTCGTCCCAGTCGTCATCCCAGTCCTCATCATCCTCTTCAGCAATCTCTTCAAGCTGCTGACGATGATAATCATCCCACATGAATTCGACTTTCTCTGGCTGTTTCGCTTCTTCAGCCTGCACGACCGGGTTTTCAATGATAAAGGTCATCACATCCCAGCAGAGATCTTTCACGCCCAGTCCGCTCGCCGCAGAGATCAGATAATATTTATCTTCCCAGCCCAGCGCCTCAGCGATCGCTTTCGCTTTCTCTTCGGCTTCTGCCTTATCCAGCAGATCGATCTTGTTGAACACTAACCAACGCGGTTTCGCCGCCAGATCCTGGCTGTATTTTTCCAGCTCGCTGATAATAATACGCGCGTTTTCAACCGGATCGGTGCCGTCAATCGGATCGATATCGATGAGGTGCAACAGGACGCGGCAACGTTCCAGGTGCTTCAGGAAGCGGATACCCAGACCTGCGCCTTCCGCAGCGCCTTCAATCAGTCCTGGAATATCGGCAACAACGAAGCTCTTTTCGTTGTCCATTCGTACCACACCCAGACTTGGCACCAGAGTGGTAAACGGATAATCCGCCACTTTCGGTTTAGCCGCCGATACCGCGCGAATAAAGGTCGATTTCCCCGCGTTTGGCATCCCCAACATACCGACGTCAGCCAGCAGCATCAGCTCCAGCAGCAGCTCACGCTTATCACCCGGCGTACCGTTGGTTTTCTGCCGTGGTGTACGGTTAACGGACGATTTGAAACGGGTATTGCCCAGACCGTGCCAGCCGCCCTTAGCAACCAGCAGACGCTGACCGTGTTTAGTCATATCGCCCATGGTTTCACCAGTACCCTGGTCGATTACACGCGTACCTACCGGCACTTTAATCGTCACGTCTTTACCGCGCTTACCGGTACAATCGCGGCTTGCGCCGTTCTGACCGCGCTCTGCACGGAAAGATTTTTCAAAACGATAATCGATAAGCGTGTTCAGGTTTTCGTCGGCTTCCATCCATACGTCACCACCATCACCACCGTCGCCGCCATCCGGGCCGCCTTTCGGAATATACTTTTCGCGGCGGAAGCTCACGCAACCATTACCGCCATCACCTGCAACGACCAGAATCGATGCTTCATCAACAAACTTCATTTTATTCTCCGTAAATCATTCGCCTGCGCGGGGTTGCGATACCACCGTTGTATGCTTACGTAATCCGCCCCAAATACGATGACCAATGGCGGAATACATCGCGCCCGCAACCACGACAAACGCACCGAGATAACCTAAAAGGTTTAACATCGGTCTGGCGAAGAAATCGGGCCAGGCCAGTGATAAAAGATCTGAAAAAAACAGCGTAAACAGTGGGGTGAGCGTGATGATCGCGCTCACCTGCGCTGCCTGCCAGCGAGCCATCGCTTCCGCCAGGGCGCCATATCCTACCAATGTATTCAGTCCGCAAAAAATTAAACATGCGAGCTGCCAGTGGCTAAGCTGCGCTATCACTCTAGGCTTTGCCAGAGGGAAGAGCGCGATTGTACATAAAGTGTACAGCAAAAACAGGATCTGCGGTGAGGCCAGCCGACGCAATAAAACCTTTTGCGCCACGCCATAACTCACCCAAACCGTCGCCGCACCGACCCCAAAGATGACTCCCCAGGTGTAATCAGTGAGCTTTGTAAATATCTCGACCAGACTGGTGTTAAAAAACATCACCAGGCCGCTCAGGAGCATCAATGCCCCTACAACCTGAGTGCTGCGCATTTTCTCTTTCAGGATAAATACGCTGGCAACCATCATGCCAACTGGCGAGAGTTGCCCAATCACCTGCGAAGCGGTCGGACTCAGGTATTGCAAGGATGAGCTGAACAGGATGAAGTTCCCAAACAGCCCGGCGGTCGCCACTGCCAACAAAATCAACCAGCGTGGCTTACGAAACACGCGTAATGGCGGCAACCTCTTCTTCACCGCAAGAATGGCACCTAGGCCAATACTCGCCATCAAGAAACGGTAAAACACGATTGTCGGAGGTTCCATCACCTCCAGCACCTGCTTCATTGCGATTGGCAACGCCCCCCAGCAAATTGCTGTGGTGAGCGCCAAAAGAATGCCAATGCCTGCCTGCTGCTTCATACCGTATTCCCTGCAAAGCGCATTTGCGGATTAACGTCGCACTATGCTCATTTTTACCGGTTATCGAATGTAAAAAGCCCCGCAACGTGTTGCGGGGCTTTCATCCGTTACCGGGACGCGAAAAACTTATTCAGCTTCGATGCTGATAAATTTACGGTTTTTCGGGCCTTTAACTTCGAATTTCACTTTACCGTCTGCTTTAGCAAACAGAGTGTGGTCACGACCGCAACCTACGTTAGCGCCAGCGTGGAATTTGGTACCACGTTGACGAACGATGATGCTACCCGCCAGAACGGATTCGCCACCGAAACGCTTAACGCCCAGGCGTTTAGCTTCTGAATCGCGACCGTTACGTGTGGAGCCGCCAGCCTTTTTATGTGCCATTTGAAATCTCTCCTCAGGTCTTAGGCGCTGATGCCAGTAATTTTCACATCAGTGAACCACTGACGATGGCCCTGCTGCTTACGATAGTGTTTACGACGACGAAACTTAACGATTTTAACTTTCTCGCCACGACCGTGAGCAACAACTTCAGCTTTGATTACGCCGCCATCAACGAAAGGAACGCCGATTTTGACTTCTTCACCGTTTGCGATCATCAGCACTTCAGCGAACTCAACAGTTTCGCCAGTTGCGATGTCCAGCTTTTCCAGGCGAACGGTCTGACCTTCGCTTACTCGGTGTTGTTTACCACCACTTTGGAAAACCGCGTACATATAAAACTCCGCTTCCGCGCACACCTTTTCAATGATTCAGAGTGCGCTATAAATATTCACAATAGGGCGCGAATATTACGCAAAACGCACGCCTTTGACAAGTGCTACAGTCAATACACGAAGAAAAAAAACACAACTTGTACGGTAACGTTTATCTGTGCCATTTTTTCAGTACAATCACCCTATATTCCTAACCATAAACCCTAAGTTGCCTTTGTTCACAGTAAGGTAATCGGGGCGAAAAGCCCGGCTTTTGCGATGAATTTAGAAAAAATCAATGAGTTAACCGCGCAAGATATGGCGGGTGTTAATGCGGCAATCCTTGAGCAGCTTAATTCCGACGTCCAACTGATCAATCAGTTAGGCTATTACATCGTCAGCGGCGGCGGTAAACGTATTCGTCCGATGATTGCTGTACTGGCTGCACGAGCTGTTGGCTATGAGGGAAATGCGCATGTCACCATTGCTGCCTTGATCGAGTTTATCCACACGGCGACTCTGCTACACGACGACGTTGTGGATGAATCAGATATGCGCAGGGGTAAAGCTACCGCCAACGCCGCATTTGGCAATGCCGCCAGCGTGCTGGTAGGCGATTTTATTTATACCCGCGCTTTCCAGATGATGACCAGCCTCGGTTCACTCAAAGTGCTGGAAGTCATGTCAGAAGCCGTAAACGTCATCGCAGAAGGTGAAGTTCTGCAACTGATGAATGTTAACGATCCGGACATCACTGAAGAAAACTACATGCGCGTTATCTATAGCAAAACCGCGCGTCTGTTTGAGGCTGCCGCGCAGTGTTCCGGAATTCTGGCTGGCTGTACGCCGGAGGAGGAGAAAGGCCTGCAGGATTATGGGCGCTATCTCGGCACTGCTTTCCAGTTGATCGACGATTTACTCGATTACAATGCCGATGGCGAACAGTTAGGTAAAAACGTCGGCGACGATCTGAACGAAGGTAAACCGACGCTGCCGCTGCTGCATGCGATGCATCATGGCACACCAGAACAGGCACAGATGATCCGTACCGCCATCGAACAGGGTAACGGTCGCCATCTTCTGGAACCGGTTCTGGAAGCAATGAACGCTTGTGGATCTCTTGAATGGACGCGTCAGCGCGCCGAGGAAGAAGCAGACAAAGCCATCGCAGCGTTACAGGTGCTCCCGGACACCCCTTGGCGAGAAGCACTCATCGGCCTCGCGCACATCGCTGTTCAACGCGATCGTTAATCCCCTCCCCTCATCCCGCGCAGTGCGCGGGATGATTCCAGTAAACTCCATAAGAATACTTATTCAGCGTAATAATGCACTGAAAAACCAGTGTATACATCTTTATATATTCTGAATATTCACACTCTTTACAGGAACTTTTTAGAGCAATCGGCCATCAGGAGTATAGTGATGCTCGACAGAAGAAGTGTTCTGAATGAAAGCGACTAACTTAAGGAGTGAGGAAAGATGGAAAGTAATTTCATTGACTGGCATCCCGCTGACATCATTGCGGGTTTGCGCAAGAAGGGAACGTCAATGGCGGCGGAATCTCGCAGAAATGGTTTGAGTTCCTCAACGCTGGCGAATGCATTATCGCGCCCATGGCCGAAAGGAGAGATGATTATTGCGAAGGCCCTGGGAACTGACCCCTGGGTTATCTGGCCATCACGCTACCATGATCCGCAGACCCATGAGTTTATCGACAGAACGCAGTTGATGCGTAGCTACACTAAACCGAAAAAATGAGTGGTCTGGCGGTAGCCCCGCGTACGGGGCTGCCAGCTTTCAGACGATTACTCGCCTTTCACACGCTCAATATTTGCACCTAAAGCGCGCAGTTTGTCTTCAATGCGTTCGTAGCCACGATCGATGTGATAAATACGATCAACCACCGTCGTCCCTTCCGCAATACAGCCAGCCAGCACCAGGCTTGCTGATGCACGCAGATCGGTTGCCATAACCTGTGCGCCAGAAAGTTTTTCAACACCGTGACAAATAACGGTATTGCTTTCGATTTCGGCGTGCGCGCCCATACGGCTCAGCTCTGGCACATGCATAAAGCGGTTTTCAAAGACCGTTTCGGTGATGAATCCAGTCCCTTCTGCCACCAGGTTCAACAGCGTGAACTGGGCCTGCATATCGGTCGGGAATGCCGGATGCGGCGCGGTACGTACGTTAACAGCCTTCGGACGTTTGCCATGCATATCCAGGCTAATCCAGTCTTCGCCGACTTCGATGTCCGCTCCAGCGTCACGCAGTTTCGCCAGCACGGCGTCGAGAGTATCTGGCTGCGCGTTACGGCAGATAATTTTGCCGCGAGAAATCGCCGCCGCCACCAGGAATGTACCGGTTTCGATACGATCCGGCAGCACGCGATAGACACCGCCGCCTAAACGTTCCACACCTTCGATGACGATACGATCGGTGCCCTGACCGCTAATTTTCGCACCCAGCGTAATCAGGAAGTTCGCGGTATCGACGATTTCCGGTTCACGCGCTGCGTTTTCAATAATCGTGGTGCCTTCCGCCAGGGTTGCAGCACACATGATGGTCACCGTTGCGCCAACGCTGACTTTATCCATCACGATATGTGCGCCTTTCAGACGACCATCGACGGAAGCTTTAACGTAACCTTCTTCCAGTTTGATGGTCGCGCCTAATTGTTCGAGGCCAGAAATGTGTAGATCAACCGGACGCGCACCGATCGTACAACCGCCAGGTAGTGAAACTTGCCCCTGACCAAAGCGCGCTACCAGCGGCCCCAGTGCCCAGATAGAAGCACGCATGGTTTTAACCAGATCGTAAGGTGCGCAGAATACATTAACGTCGCGGGCATCAATATGCACAGAACCATTACGTTCTACTTTCGCACCCAGCTGGCTTAGCAGCTTCATTGATGTATCGACGTCTTTCAGTTTCGGGACGTTCTGGATCTCTACCGGTTCTTCCGCCAGTAGAGCGGCAAAAAGGATAGGCAGAGCAGCATTTTTAGCGCCGGAAATTGTGACTTCGCCCTGGAGCTTCGTTGGCCCCTGAACACGAAATTTATCCATTTAGTTTGTTCTCAGTTAACAATTCATATCCGCTACCGGCGAATCGCCCATAGCTCAAAAGCCGTTCAGTTTGCGATCGCGCGCCCACTCCGCAGGGGTATACGCTTTGATCGACACAGCATGAATGCGGTTATCCGCAATATATTCCATCAGCGGACCATAGACCGTCTGCTGTTTTTTAACCCGACTCATGCCGTCAAACAACTCACCCACGGCAATAACCTGAAAGTGGCTGCCATCGCCGGAAACGTGGACTTCCTGGAGGGAGAGAGCGTTCATCAACACGCTCTGAATTTCATTATTTTCCATGGGATCTTCAATCATCAGTTAATAAACCAGCGAAACATCTTAGAGCAAAGTTGCGCTGGCATAAATAAGCAAAAAGCCTCGCTGATAAATCAGACAAGGCTCGACTTGCAGGCAGGTTTGCCGGACAGGCGGTTAACGCCATATCCGGCCTGAAAAAATTTAACGAGGCAGAACATCAGCAGGCAAATTATACAATTTCGCCAGGGTATACACTTTGTCGTTTACCCCCTGAAGCGTCACATTGTTGCCCTGCTTTTTCGCCAGATCGATAAGATGGAGCAGCAGTGCCAGTCCCCCCGTATCCACGCGGGAGACACGGCTAAGATCGATGCAGGTAATCCCCTTCACCGCTTCCTCACGCATTTCCCAAAGCGGTAGCAAAACGTCCTGATCCAGCTCTCCGGATAACGCCAGCGTGTCACCCGTCTGCATCCAGCTCAGTGACTCGCTCATTATTTTTTCTCTTCCAGAGTGATTTTCTGTTGAGAAATCGATTTCAGTTGCGCAGTCAGGCCGTCGATACCTTTGGTACGCAGCAGCGTTCCCCACTCGTTTTGTTTGGTGGTGATCATACTGACGCCTTCAGCAATCATGTCGTAAGCCTGCCAATTGCCCGTCTGGGAGTTTTTACGCCACTGGAAGTCCAGACGCACCGGCGGACGGCCATTCGGGTCAATAATGGTAACGCGAATAGGCACAATGGTTTTATCGCCCAGCGGCTGTTCTGGCGCAATCTGATAGGTTTGACCGTGATACATCGCCAGCGCCTGACCGTAAGCCTGCTTCAGGTACTCACGGAAAGCGGCAAAGTAGGCTTCACGTTGAGCAGGGGTCGCACTCTTGTAATACTGGCCCAGCACCAGCGCACCGGCGTATTTCACCTGTACGTATGGCAGCAGTTCCTGATCAACAATGGTACGCAGATAATCCGGGTTGGCCCGAATTTGCGGTTGCTCATTCTTCAGGCGATCGAACGTTTTCTGCGCCGCCTCGTCCATCAGCTTATACGGATTGGTCTGGTCTGCCGCGGTTGCCGCACTCAGAGGTGCAATCACCAGCAAAGCGACCATCATTAAACGTTTAAACATGCGTCGGTTCTCCTGAAATTATTTCGTTGTACCCACAGGTTCAGTGGTTTCATTATTACCTGGCGCAGCAGCTGGCGCATCGCCACTATTCTTATTGTCATCGCCTTTACTACCGTAAAGGAACTGACCAATGAGATCTTCCAGCACCATCGCAGACTTAGTGTCCTGAATTGTATCGCCATCCTTCAGGATAGCAGTCCCCAGTTCCGGGTCTTCAAAACCGACGTTTAATGCCAGATATTGTTCCCCCAGCAGGCCGGAAGTACGAATGCTCAGCGAACTGGTATCTGGAATGTGGTTATAACGTTGTTCAATTTCCAGCGTTACGCGCGGCAGATAGGTTTTCGGGTCCAGCGTAATATCCGCCACCCGACCCACAACAACGCCACCAATACTGACCGGAGAGCGCGCTTTCAGGCCGCCAATGTTATCGAACGTCGCATAAAGCGTGTAGGTCGGTTCAGTACGTATGGACGTCACGTTCGCCGCCTTCAGGCAAACAAACAGCGCCGCCAGCAGTGCTGCTAATAAAAAGATACCCACCCAAATTTCATTTTTTTTCGTTTGCATGAACTCAATTCCCAAACATCAATGCGGTCAGCACAAAATCCAGCCCCAGAACAGCCAGAGACGAGTGGACAACGGTGCGAGTGGTTGCCCGGCTAATCCCGGCAGACGTCGGGATGGCGTCGTAGCCGTTAAACAACGAAATCCACGTCACCGTGATGGCGAACACCACGCTCTTAATCAGACAGTTGACCAGATCCATACGCCAGTCGACGGCATTTTGCATTGCCGACCAGAAGAACCCGCTATCAATGCCTTTCCAACTGACGCCGACCAGAGATCCGCCCCAGATCCCCACGGCGACGAAAATAACCGTCAACAGTGGTAATGAAATAACCCCAGCCCAGAAACGGGGAGAAATAACCCGACGCAGCGGATCCACCGCCATCATCTCCATACTGGAGAGTTGCTCTGTAGCGCGCATCAGGCCGATTTCTGCGGTTAGCGCCGAACCAGCACGCCCGGCAAACAACAACGCGGCAACCACCGGCCCCAGTTCACGCAGTAGCGATAACGCCACCAGCATACCCAGACTGGTTTCCGCACTATAAGTGGTCAGAACCAGATAACCTTGCAGCCCCAACACCATTCCGATGAACACGCCAGAAACCACAATAATCAGCATCGACAGGACGCCGACATTATAGAGCTGGCGCACCAGCAGCGGCGCATGTTTGCGAAATTCCGGTTTGCCGACCAGCGCATTGAATAACATTAACCCGGCCCGCCCGAACGTTCTCAGGGTTTTAATCCCTTTATGTCCGAGCGACGCCAGCGCATTTAACAGCATGAGTGGCTTAACTCCCTGGTAAAAGATCAGCGTGATAATCGCCGGCAGGATAGCGGAACGGAACAGGCCCGTCAGCTATCCCGTCCAGAAACTGACGTACGCGCGGATCAGGATTCGCCTGCAACGCCTGGGCACTGCCATGAGCGACAATTTTTTTGTCCGCCAGGATCCAGGCGTGATCCGCAATACTTAACACTTCCGGCACATCGTGAGAAACCACCACACAAGTCACGCCCAGCGCGCTGTTCAGCTCAGAAATCAGCTTCACCAGTACGCCCATGGTGATGGGATCTTGCCCAACAAAAGGTTCATCAAACATGATGAGATCCGGCTCCAGCGCAATCGCACGCGCCAGCGCTGCACGCCGCGCCATCCCACCGGAAAGTTCAGAAGGCATTAGTTTAGCCGCTCCACGCAGCCCCACGGCCTCCAGCTTCATCATCACCGTACTATGCAACAATGGCGCGGGAAGTTGGGTATGTTCGCGCAGTGGATAGGCGACGTTGTCAAATACGTTCATATCAGTGAACAACGCCCCGGACTGAAATAACATGCTCATCCGTTTGCGCACTGTATACAGGCGCGAACGAGACATCGCCGGAATATTCTCACCATCGAAAAGGATCTCACCATGATCTGGTGCGATTTGCCCGCCAATCAGACGGAGTAGCGTCGTTTTACCGATGCCCGATGGCCCCATGATCGCCGTGATCTTCCCTCGCGGCACGGTCAGGGAAATATTATCGAAGATGCAGCGATTGCCACGCGTAAAACTGACATCGCGCATATCGACTAAATTCGCCACAGACTGCTCCATAATTCACCCTTCGTCTTGCGTTGATTTTCTAAGCATGGCGCTCAATTTAACCTTGAACCCAACATATTTACAGAATATTACCCGCCGTGGTTAGCGAAAGCTGGCATTTGTTTTACTTTTTAGCCGCATAAAGTCAAAATTAAGAATCCGTTACGGCTTTCTGAAAATCTTCAGCGGACCGGCGAGTATACCTGAAGAAAGGACGTTAGATGCTTTTAGCTACGGCACTGTTAATTGTTGGTTTACTTTTGGTCGTTTACAGTGCCGACCGCCTGGTTTTTGCCGCGTCTATTCTTTGCCGAACCTTTGGCATCCCGCCGCTGATCATCGGCATGACGGTGGTCAGTATTGGTACATCGTTACCAGAAGTCATCGTCTCGCTTGCCGCGTCTCTGCACGAACAACGCGATTTAGCCGTTGGTACAGCCCTCGGCTCAAACATTATCAATATATTGCTGATCCTCGGTCTGGCTGCGCTGGTTCGTCCTTTTACCGTCCATTCTGATGTTCTACGCCGTGAATTACCCTTAATGTTGTTGGTCAGCGTGGTGGCCGGTTCCGTACTCTATGACGGACAACTTAGTCGCAGCGATGGTATCTTTCTCCTCTTTCTGGCTGTGCTATGGCTGCTGTTCATTGTTAAACTTGCACGTCAGGCTGAACGTCAGGGGACTGACAGCCTGACCAGAGAGCAGCTTGCAGAGCTGCCGCGTGACGGCGGATTGCCCGTCGCGTTTTTATGGCTCGGCATTGCGCTTATCATCATGCCAGTGGCCACGCGGATGGTGGTTGATAACGCCACGGTGCTGGCGAATTACTTTGCCATCAGCGAGTTGACGATGGGTCTGACGGCAATTGCTATCGGAACCAGCCTGCCGGAACTGGCAACCGCAATAGCGGGGGTTCGCAAAGGTGAAAACGACATTGCTGTCGGAAATATCATTGGCGCAAACATTTTTAATATTGTCATCGTGTTGGGTTTACCCGCGCTGATAACGCCAGGAGAGATTGATCCACTGGCGTACAGTCGTGACTACAGCGTGATGTTGCTGGTGAGCATTATTTTTGCGTTGCTGTGCTGGCGGCGCTCCCCGCAACCGGGCCGTGGTGTAGGGGTATTATTAACTGGCGGATTTATCGTATGGCTGGCGATGTTGTACTGGTTATCGCCAATACTCGTTGAATAACTGGAAACGCATTATGTCGCACGTAGAGTTACAACCGGGTTTTGACTTTCAGCAAGCAGGTAAAGAAGTCCTGGCGATTGAACGTGAATGCCTGGCGGAGCTTGATCAATACATCAATCAGAATTTCACGCTTGCCTGTGAAAAGATGTTCTGGTGTAAAGGGAAAGTTGTCGTCATGGGGATGGGAAAATCGGGGCATATTGGGCGAAAAATGGCGGCAACGTTTGCCAGCACCGGTACACCTTCATTTTTCGTCCATCCTGGTGAAGCCGCGCATGGTGATTTAGGCATGGTTACCCCACAGGATGTGGTGATTGCTATCTCTAACTCTGGTGAATCCAGCGAAATCACGGCCTTAATTCCAGTGCTTAAGCGTCTTCACGTACCGTTAATCTGCATCACCGGTCGCCCGGAGAGCAGCATGGCGCGCGCCGCAGATGTGCATCTGTGTGTTAAAGTAGCGAAAGAAGCCTGTCCGTTAGGGCTGGCACCGACCAGCAGCACCACCGCCACGCTGGTTATGGGCGATGCCCTCGCTGTCGCGCTGTTAAAAGCACGCGGCTTTACTGCTGAAGATTTTGCGCTCTCACACCCAGGCGGCGCACTGGGTCGTAAACTTCTGCTGCGCGTAAACGATATTATGCATACGGGCGATGAGATCCCGCATGTTAAGAAAACGGCCAGTCTGCGTGACGCATTGCTGGAAGTTACCCGTAAAAATCTTGGTATGACTGTCATTTGCGATGACAATATGATGATTGAAGGCATCTTTACCGACGGTGATTTACGCCGTGTCTTCGATATGGGCGTGGATGTTCGTCAGTTAAGTATTGCCGATGTGATGACGCCGGGGGGAATACGTGTGCGCCCTGGCATTCTGGCCGTTGAGGCACTGAACTTAATGCAGTCCCGCCATATCACCTCCGTGATGGTTGCCGATGGCGACCATTTACTCGGTGTGTTACATATGCATGATTTACTGCGTGCAGGCGTAGTGTAAAGATTCAAGGATAAACAACAATGAGCAAAGCAGGTGCGTCGCTTGCGACCTGTTACGGCCCTGTCAGCGCCGACGTTATGGCAAAAGCAGAGAACATTCGTCTGCTGATCCTCGACGTTGATGGCGTACTGTCAGATGGCCTGATTTATATGGGCAATAACGGCGAAGAGCTGAAAGCGTTCAATGTTCGTGACGGTTATGGCATTCGTTGTGCGCTCACCTCTGATATTGAAGTCGCTATCATTACCGGGCGAAAGGCTAAACTGGTAGAAGATCGTTGTGCCACATTGGGGATCACTCACTTGTATCAGGGGCAGTCAAACAAACTGATCGCCTTTAGCGATCTGCTGGAAAAACTGGCGATTGCCCCGGAAAATGTGGCTTATGTCGGCGATGATCTCATCGACTGGCCGGTAATGGAAAAAGTGGGTTTAAGCGTCGCCGTGGCCGATGCGCATCCACTGTTGATCCCGCGCGCCGATTACGTGACGCGCATTGCTGGCGGTCGTGGCGCAGTGCGCGAAGTTTGCGACTTATTACTCCTGGCGCAGGGCAAACTGGATGAAGCCAAAGGGCAATCGATATGAGTAAAGCCAGACGTTGGGTTATCATTGTGCTATCACTGGCGGTTCTGGTGATGATCGGCATTAATATGGCCGAAAAAGACGATACCGCCCAGGTGGTCGTCAACAACAATGATCCCACCTATAAAAGCGAGCATACGGACACGCTCGTCTATAACCCAGAAGGGGCACTAAGCTATCGATTGATTGCTCAACACGTTGAATATTATTCCGATCAGGCCGTTTCGTGGTTTACGCAGCCGGTACTTACCACGTTTGATAAGGATAAAATCCCGACATGGTCCGTAAAAGCAGATAAAGCCAAGCTGACCAATGACCGGATGCTCTATTTATATGGACACGTTGAAGTCAACGCACTTGTGCCGGACTCTCAACTTCGCAGAATCACGACGGATAACGCGCAGATCAATCTGGTGACGCAGGATGTTACCTCTGAAGACCTCGTCACGTTATACGGAACAACATTTAACTCCAGCGGTCTGAAAATGCGCGGCAACTTACGCAGCAAGAACGCCGAGCTGATTGAAAAGGTTAGAACATCCTATGAAATTCAAAACAAACAAACTCAGCCTTAATCTTGTGCTTGCCAGCTCACTTCTGGCCGCCAGCATTCCGGCATTTGCCGTAACCGGAGACACTGATCAGCCGATCCACATTGAATCGGACCAGCAATCTCTTGATATGCAAGGCAACGTGGTTACCTTTACCGGTAATGTCATCGTCACCCAGGGCACCATCAAAATTAATGCCGACAAAGTGGTCGTTACCCGTCCGGGCGGCGAACAAGGTAAAGAAGTGATTGACGGCTACGGTAAACCGGCAACGTTCTACCAGATGCAGGACAACGGTAAACCCGTTGAAGGTCACGCTTCCCAGATGCACTACGAACTGGCAAAAGATTTTGTCGTTCTGACGGGTAATGCTTATCTGCAGCAGGTCGATAGCAACATTAAGGGCGATAAGATCACTTACCTGGTGAAAGAGCAGAAAATGCAGGCTTTCAGCGACAAAGGCAAGCGCGTAACCACCGTTCTGGTGCCGTCGCAGCTGCAGGATAAAAACAACAAAGGCCAGACCCCGGCACAGAAGAAGGGTAATTAATTCGTTATGGCAACATTAACTGCAAAGAACCTTGCAAAAGCCTATAAAGGCCGTCGCGTGGTAGAAGACGTCAGCCTGACCGTCAACTCCGGGGAAATCGTCGGTCTGCTAGGGCCAAACGGTGCCGGTAAGACCACCACTTTCTACATGGTTGTAGGCATTGTGCCGCGCGATGCGGGCAACATCATTATTGATGATGACGATATCAGTCTGCTGCCACTGCATGCACGCGCGCGCCGCGGTATCGGCTATCTGCCACAGGAAGCCTCCATTTTCCGTCGCCTCAGCGTTTACGATAACCTGATGGCGGTACTGCAAATTCGTGACGACTTGTCTGCTGAACAACGTGAAGACCGCGCGAACGAGCTGATGGAAGAGTTTCACATTGAGCACCTGCGTGACAGCATGGGGCAGTCACTCTCCGGGGGTGAACGTCGCCGTGTAGAAATTGCCCGCGCACTGGCTGCGAATCCGAAATTTATTCTGCTCGACGAACCGTTTGCCGGGGTTGACCCGATCTCGGTTATCGACATTAAACGCATCATTGAGCACCTGCGCGACAGCGGCCTGGGCGTGCTGATCACTGACCACAACGTGCGTGAAACACTGGCGGTTTGTGAACGCGCTTATATCGTCAGTCAGGGGCATTTGATCGCCCACGGCACGCCTACAGAAATCTTACAAGACGAACACGTTAAGCGTGTATACCTTGGGGAAGACTTCAGACTCTGATAGGGTAGAAGTTTGCGACGTTTTAGCAGGAGAGTACGATTCTGAACATGAAGCAAGGTTTGCAACTCAGGCTTAGCCAACAACTGGCGATGACGCCACAGCTCCAACAGGCAATTCGTCTGTTGCAGTTGTCGACGCTGGAACTTCAGCAGGAGCTACAGCAGGCGCTGGAGAGTAATCCGCTGCTTGAGCAAATCGACACTCATGAAGAAATCGACACCCGCGAAACGCAAGACAGTGAAACGCTGGACACCGCCGACGCGCTCGAACAAAAAGAGATGCCGGAAGAGCTGCCGCTCGATGCCAGTTGGGACACCATTTACACCGCTGGTACACCATCCGGCACCAGCGGTGACTACATTGACGATGAGCTGCCGGTCTATCAGGGCGAAACGACGCAGACCTTGCAGGATTACCTGATGTGGCAGGTCGAGCTGACACCGTTTTCCGACACTGACCGCGCTATTGCTACCTCTATCGTCGATGCCGTTGATGACACCGGTTATCTGACTGTCCCGCTGGAAGATATTCTCGAAAGTATGGGCGATGAAGAGATCGACATCGACGAGGTTGAAGCCGTCCTTAAGCGGATCCAACGGTTTGATCCGGTCGGTGTAGCGGCAAAAGATCTGCGTGACTGCCTGCTAATCCAACTCTCCCAATTCGATAAAACCACGCCGTGGCTGGAAGAGGCCAGATTGATCATTAGCGATCATCTCGATCTGTTAGCCAATCACGACTTCCGCACTTTAATGCGCGTCACGCGTCTGAAAGAAGATGTGCTGAAAGAAGCCGTCAATCTGATCCAGTCGCTCGATCCGCGCCCCGGGCAGTCGATCCAGACTGGCGAACCTGAGTATGTCATTCCAGATGTGCTGGTGCGTAAGCATAACGGTCACTGGACAGTAGAACTCAACAGTGACAGCATTCCGCGTCTGCAAATCAACCAGCACTACGCCTCGATGTGCAATAACGCTCGCAATGATGGTGACAGCCAGTTTATCCGCAGCAATCTGCAGGATGCCAAATGGTTGATCAAGAGTCTGGAAAGCCGTAACGATACGCTACTGCGCGTGAGTCGCTGTATCGTTGAACAGCAGCAAGCCTTCTTTGAGCAAGGCGAAGAATATATGAAACCGATGGTACTGGCCGATATCGCCCAGGCTGTCGAAATGCATGAATCGACGATATCTCGCGTGACCACGCAAAAATACCTGCATAGTCCACGAGGCATTTTTGAACTGAAGTATTTCTTTTCCAGTCACGTCAATACCGAGGGCGGCGGCGAAGCTTCCTCCACGGCGATTCGTGCGCTGGTGAAGAAATTAATCGCGGCGGAAAACCCAGCGAAACCGTTGAGCGACAGCAAGTTAACCTCTTTGCTGTCGGAACAAGGTATCATGGTGGCACGCCGCACTGTTGCGAAGTACCGAGAGTCTTTATCCATTCCGCCGTCAAACCAGCGTAAACAACTCGTTTGACCCAACCGATAAGGAAGACACTATGCAGCTCAACATTACCGGAAATAACGTCGAGATCACCGAGGCACTGCGCGAATTTGTTACAGCCAAATTTGCCAAACTTGAGCAATATTTTGACCGAATCAACCAGGTCTATGTTGTTCTGAAAGTGGAGAAAGTCACCCACACCTCAGATGCAACACTGCATGTAAACGGTGGTGAAATTCATGCCAGCGCGGAAGGTCAGGACATGTACGCTGCCATTGATGGCTTAATTGATAAGCTGGCACGCCAGTTGACCAAACATAAAGATAAACTGAAACAACACTAATTGTCCGGGCAATTAGCATGTGCATGGCGGCCTGTTGTGCGGCACAACGGGCCATTTGTACGGTTAATGCTCCGAGCCTGTTCCACTGTTTGAGTGGGCAGGTTCTTAGGTGAAATTATGACAAATAATGATACAACTCTACAGCTTAGCAGTGTTCTTAACAGGGAATGTACGCGAAGCCGCGTCCACTGTCAGAGCAAAAAACGCGCCCTGGAAATCATCAGCGAGCTGGCGGCGAAACAACTTAGCCTGCCGCCTCAGGTGGTTTTTGAAGCTATCCTGACGCGGGAAAAAATGGGCAGTACCGGTATCGGCAATGGTATTGCAATTCCGCATGGCAAACTGGAAGAAGATACTCTGCGTGCCGTTGGCGTTTTCGTTCAGCTCGAAACGCCTATAGCTTTCGATGCCATCGACAACCAACCGGTGGACTTACTTTTTGCCCTGCTGGTGCCGGCAGACCAAACTAAAACGCACCTGCATACTCTGTCGCTGGTGGCGAAACGTCTGGCGGACAAAACCATCTGCCGCCGTTTACGCGCAGCCCAGAGCGATGAAGAGCTGTATCAAATCATTACGGATACCGAAGGTACTCCGGATGAAGCGTAGTTATTCGGTAATGTCTCTTTTAGACGTTGTGAGGAGAAACAGTACATGGTACTGATGATCGTCAGCGGACGTTCAGGTTCAGGTAAATCTGTCGCCCTGCGTGCGCTGGAAGATATGGGTTTTTACTGCGTGGATAACCTTCCCGTAGTGTTGTTACCCGATCTGGCTCGAACCCTGGCCGATCGCGAGATTTCTGCCGCCGTCAGCATTGATGTTCGTAATATGCCGGAGTCACCAGAAATATTCGAACAGGCGATGAGTAACCTGCCTGACGCTTTCTCACCGCAACTACTGTTCCTGGATGCCGACCGTAATACCTTAATTCGTCGTTACAGTGACACGCGCCGACTGCATCCGCTTTCCAGCAAAAACCTGTCGCTGGAAAGTGCTATCGACAAAGAAAGCGATTTGCTGGAGCCTCTGCGTTCGCGAGCGGATCTGATTGTCGATACCTCAGAAATGTCCGTTCACGAGCTGGCTGAAATGCTGCGTACCCGTCTGCTGGGTAAACGTGAACGCGAACTGACCATGGTCTTTGAGTCTTTCGGCTTCAAACACGGTATCCCTATCGATGCAGATTACGTCTTTGACGTGCGCTTCTTGCCGAACCCGCACTGGGATCCGAAACTGCGTCCAATGACAGGTCTTGATAAGCCTGTCGCCGCGTTCCTCGACCGCCACACAGAAGTACACAATTTTATCTACCAGACGCGAAGCTATCTTGAGCTATGGTTACCTATGCTGGAAACCAACAACCGTAGCTACCTGACGGTCGCCATTGGTTGTACCGGCGGGAAGCACCGTTCGGTGTATATTGCAGAGCAACTGGCAGACTACTTCCGCTCGCGCGGTAAAAACGTCCAGTCACGCCATCGTACGCTGGAAAAACGTAAACCATGACCGTCAAGCAAACTGTTGAAATCACAAACAAGCTGGGCATGCATGCCCGGCCTGCAATGAAGCTGTTTGAATTAATGCAGGGTTTTGACGCTGAAGTGCTCTTACGTAATGACGAAGGCACCGAGGCTGAAGCCAACAGCGTTATTGCGCTGCTGATGTTGGATTCTGCCAAAGGACGGCAGATTGAAGTTGAAGCGACCGGTCCACAGGAAGAGGAAGCACTGGCCGCCGTTATCGCCCTCTTTAATTCTGGTTTTGATGAAGATTAATCTTCATCACTTTGACATACAACTCCCTTCAAACTCCCCCCGACAATAAGAAAATCACGTACTGAAATCGTTCTCAATCAACGTCATTTGTACATTTTGTGCGCTTTTCACTTTCAGAAGAACCTTAAGAAAACCTTAAGAGGCATTGTTTAGGTTTTGTTTAAGTTAATCGACCATACTGGAGATCGTCAGAAAATATTTCCAGGAGATGGCATGATTCGCTTATCTGAACAAAGTCCCCTGGGCACCGGAAGACATCGGAAATGTTATGCGCATCCGGAAGATGCCCAACGCTGTATCAAGATTGTCTACCATCGTGGCGATGGTGGCGATAAAGAGATCCGCCGTGAGTTAAAGTACTACGCGCATCTTGGTCGCCGGTTAAAAGACTGGAGTGGAATACCGCGCTATCACGGTACCGTTGAGACGGATTGCGGAACCGGTTATGTCTACGATGTGATTGCAGATTTTGACGGCAAGCCTTCCATTACGCTGACCGAATTTGCTGAACAATGCCGTTACGAAGAAGACATTGCACAACTGCGCCAGCTACTGAAACAGCTGAAGCGTTATTTGCAGGATAACCGTATCGTGACGATGTCGCTGAAGCCGCAGAATATCCTCTGTCACCGCATCAGTGAGTCAGAGGTTATCCCGGTCGTCTGCGACAACATTGGTGAAAGCACATTGATTCCACTGGCGACCTGGTCGAAGTGGTGTTGTCTGCGTAAGCAAGAGCGGTTATGGAAACGATTTATCGCCCAACCGGCGCTGGCTATTGCCCTGCAGAAAGATCTGCAACCTCGTGAGAGCAAAACGCTGGCCCTCACTTCGCGCGAAGCTTAATCCAGCTGGTGTTGTTGCATAAACGGCTCACCGCCTAACTGATACATCTGCCGTAAAATCCACGCCTGACGGCTACGCACGTAGCCCGATGGCGAGGAGACTTTGAAACGAAGTGGATTAGGTAATACAGCTGCCAGTAATGCAGCTTCCGACCGGGTAAGTTTGCTCGCGGGTTTGTGGAAATAACGTTGTGCCGCAGCTTCGACGCCAAACACACCGTCGCCAAATTCGGCGATATTCAGGTAAACCGTCAGGATACGCTTTTTGCTCCAGACCGTTTCTATCCCCAGCGTTAATCCGGCTTCCAGCCCTTTTCGAACCCAGCTACGCCCATCCCATAAAAAGAGATTTTTGGCTGTCTGTTGAGAAATCGTTGAAGCACCGCGAATACGGTTTTCATTGCGCTCGTTGTGCGCCAGGGCTTTCTCAATGGAAGCGACATCAAAGCCCCAGTGCTCAGGAAATTTCTGATCTTCTGCGGCAATCACCGCCAGTCCCATCCACGGCGAGATTTGATCCATACTGACCCAGTCAGAATGTGCCACGTAACGAAAATTGCCATGCAGCCAGGCGCTGACCTGTCGCTCGACCATTACCGCTGAGAAGGGAACAGGCGCAACGCTAAACAACGCGATGCCCCCGCCCCAGAAAACGGCGAGGACAACCATTAACCGCAAAAGAAAACGGCGAACGAAACTCAACACCGTTAAGCGGCTTTTACTCATTCAGCCAGAACCAGCACGCGGGAAACCAGCTTATCAATGCCGCTCGCCGCTTCTGCAATATTCTGCGCCAGCATATATGCTGGGGTGGTGACAATCTTATTGTCTTCATCAACCACGATATCATCGACAGGACACGGCACATGCTCCGCGCCCATCTCTTCCAGCACTTCTGCGGTATCGATATCAGTACCGATGGTCAAACGCAGCGGGAAATCGAAAATTTTCGGCAGCATCGCCGGGGCAATACACATAAAACCAAGCGGTTTTCCGGCCTGATGCATCGCTTGTGCCAGCGCCTTTAATTCACGGTCAACGGTGCATTCGCTACCAAGACTGGCAAAATTGCTTAAATTCTTCGCCGCGCCAAACCCCCCCGGCACAATCAACGCATCCAGTTCAGCGGCATCGGCCTGGGCCAGAGGACGGATTTCACCGCGCGTTATTCGTGCCGCTTCAATCAGCACATTGCGCGTTTCCGTCATCGCTTCGCCAGTTAAATGGTTGATAACATCAACCTGCTGCTTATCCGGTGCAAAGCAGACCGCCTGCGCACCGCTGCGTGAAATAGCTAACAACGTCAACACCGCTTCATGAATTTCAGAACCGTCATAGACGCCGCATCCGCTCAGAATTACGCCAATTTTCTTCATTGTGATCATCCTTTCGCAATTGACTGAAACACATTAATTTTTTTAATAAAAATGGTACGCATCACACATTTAACTGATTCATGTAACAAATCATTTAAGTTTTGCTATCTTAACTGCGTGCGGCCTGAAAAACAGTGCTGTGCCCTTGTAACTCATCATAATAATTTACGGCGCAGCCAAGATTTCCCTGGTGTTGGCGCAGTATTCGCGCACCCCGGTCTAGCCGGGGTCATTTTTTAGTGGCTTTTGCCACCCACGCTTTCAGCACTTCTACGTCGTGACGCCACTCTTCTTTCATCTCTTCAATCCATTCACCGACGTTATCTTCCCAGGCCGGAAGGTCAGGAGACTGAATTTGCTGACCCAGCTGTTGCAGATGGCGTAACCCCACTGACCCCGCCGCACCTTTAATTTTATGTCCTTCCTCAACAATGCCTTTTTTATCCTGCGCCGTCAGATTCGACTCCAGCACGCTGACATAGCCCGGCATCATCTTCTCAAACACCGCTAACCCGTCGGTGATCAGCTTCGGTCCTACAAGTTCGAGATACTGTTCCAGCATGGGAATATCGAGCAATGCTTCTGATTTACTGTTCTCTTCTGTCGTCACCGTACTCTCCTCATCATCCTGGGTATCCCAGAATTTCTTGATCATCGCGGTTAGCGCCGGAACAGAAAGCGGCTTACTCAGCACATCATCCATTCCAGCATTGAGGTACTCTTGTTTGTCTTTCAGCACGTTAGCGGTTAAGGCCACCAGCGGCGGTAAATCCTCGCGCGGATAACGTTTCGTCAGTTCACGAGAGATATCCAGCCCGGTCATATCTGGCAACTGAATATCCAGCAACACCAGGTCGTATTCGCCCGGTTTAAACATCTCCAGCGCCGCCTTGCCGGTCATGGCGACATCAACGCTGTTACCTAATTTTTCCAGCACAGAACGCGCAACAATCACGTTCAGTTCAATGTCTTCCACCAGCAGCACATTCAGCGCCGGTAAAGGCATATCGTCTTCATCAAACGCATCATCGACCTCTTCTGCTACCGACGGTGCGTGGATCGTCAACGTAAAGGTTGAACCTTTGCCCTGTTCGCTGGTAACCGTAATATCGCCGCCCATATTTTTCGCCAGACGACGAGAAACGGCCAGACCAATACCGGTGCCGGTGGCAGGTTTACCGCCATGACTGTCTTTCACCTGGTAATACATGGCGAAAATTTTATCCAGCTCATCCTGCGGAATGCCGATACCAGAGTCTTCCACTTCAAAATGCAGCATATCGCCTTCATCGTAGCGCACGCGCACGGTAACCTGGCCTTGCTGGGTGAATTTGACGGCGTTACTGATGAGGTTCCACAGGATCTGCCGTAAACGCGTCCCGTCGGTAATGACCTGATGCGGTAATGGCAGCGTCGGCTCCAGGTTAAAGCGCAATCCTTTTTGTTGCGCCTGCAATGCGGAGAGATTTTCCAGATCGGCAAGGAAGCTGGTGAAATCAACCGGTTGATTATCAAGCTGGACCTTGCGCCGTTCCATCTTATCCATGTCGATAATATCGTTAAAGATATTCCCCAGCGTGACGGCCGAAACATGGATGGTCTTGAGATATTTTTCCTGCTCGGCGGTGAGTTCGGTATCCAGCAGAATGCGGCTCAGACCGACGATACCGTTCAGCGGTGTACGCAATTCGTGACTGATGGTGGAGATAAACGTCGTTTTGTCGCGGCTGGCCCGTTCAAGCGCATCCTGATACCGCTTACGCTCGGTAATGTCGCGACCAAAGCCCATCAAACCGTGACGTTTACCCACGCGGTCGTAGTACGGCACTTTACGGATTTCAAAGCAGGCTTTGCGCCCGTCCGGGTAATCCAGCCACTGTTCATAGGTCAGTGACACATTATGACGGAACACTTTTTCATCGGTTTCAATGACTTTTGCGGCGGCTTCCGGTGAGTAAACATCAGCAGGTTTCAGGTGAACCAGTTGTTTTTCGCTTTTTCCGGTCAGCAGCTCCATCGCGCGGTTACAGCCGGAAAACTCTTTATCTTCGTTACGATAAAAAACCAGGTCGGGTGAAGCATCAAGGAAGGAACGTAAGAATGAGGATTGCTGCTCGAGCTGAATTTGTGTCTCTTCGCGCTCTTTGATTTCAATTTTCAGTTGGCCGAAGGTTTCCTGCAGTTCTGCTTCCGCTTTTTCACGAACGGCAATTTCCTGATTTAGCTGGGCAATATTATCTTTTAACTGAACGTTGAGGCTCAAATCGCGCTCGCGCATCTCCTCCAGTTTTTGCACCAGCCGTGACAGACGTTGTCGTGACTCCTCCAGTTGCTCGACGACCACCGATAGAAAGTAGACCGCCCACGGCGTAATCAGCAAACCAAAGAAGATAGAACGAATAACATCAATGCTTTCGACCTGACCATGCAGCACCATGGTTACCGCCATTTGTACCACAATGGCAAGAACGACGAGGGCCAGCGCCAGCAACATTGAGAAGCGCACCAGACCTAACTTCATCATCAGGTCAACATAATACTGCGCCAGCAGACGAATTTGCTTCATTAGGGAATTCCTTCACGACAACCTGCCCCAATAATACCCAATTCTGACAGTTACGTTATAAATTGTGTGAGAAATGCGGAATTCCCCTCAACGACCTACTCCGTTGGAGGTAGCCACGGACGTCCCAGCGCCGATCCCTGTACGCCATGTTCATTCAGATAGCGATCCAGCTCGACCATTCCCGTCCATCGATTTTCGCACCACAGCGGAGCAAGCAGCGTCGGGCGACGGGCGCTGGCGGAAATGCGGTGGTAGATCACTTCCGGTGGCGTATGGCGAATCATTTCTCCGGCAGTGAGCGTGTAATCCTCCAGTTCAATACCGTTCAAACGCCCCGCTTCCCAGGCTTTCGCCATAATGCTGCCTTTCACAATATGCAGCGGATGCAGCTTTATGCCGTCCACGCCGGTTTCAACCACTCGCTCCAGCGTTTGCAAACATTCAGCCTGCCCTTCGCCAGGCAGGCCGACAATTAAGTGGGAACACACCTTCAGCCCGCGCTGACGTGCCAGCTGGGTTGTACGCTGATAACAGGCAAAATCATGGCCGCGGTTGATGCGATGCAGTGTTTTGTCGTGGGCGGTTTGTAGCCCCAGCTCCAGCCACACTTCGTAACCCTGGTCCTTATATTCGCAAAGCAGATCCAGCACCGCATCCGGCACGCAGTCCGGGCGGGTACCCACACACAAACCGACAATATTGGCCTGGCTCACCGCCTGCTGATACATAGAACGCAGCACCTGAACTTCCGCAAAGGTGCTGGTATACGCCTGAAAGTAGGCCAGATAGCGTTTAGCGCGGTTAACTAAATTCGCCTGGTGCGCCAGTTGCTCGGCAATGGAACGATGCTGCTGCGCTTCATCGGCAAACGAGGCAACATTACAGAATGTGCAGCCACCACGCCCGATGGTGCCGTCACGGTTAGGGCAGCTAAAACCGCCGTGCAGCGTCAGCTTATGCACCTTTTGCCCATAACGACGGGTGAGATCACCACCAAACATATTGACTAATTTCTGTAACTGCATAATCTGATAGACCGCGCCTTGAAAAGAGGCCAAAGCCTGCCATTTTTAGCTCAATTCGGCGATGACCTGGATCAATCGTCCCGGCCTGCTTTTATCAACTGCATAATCAATCAAAATTACCGAAATTTCATGCATAATCACATAAATCACTTTTGCTTATCTTGTGTCAGATTTTTTTATCTCCTGATGGATTTTAGGCAAAAACAGTAGCATGAAACGTCATTACCAATTAAGGCAGTATAAAATGCTGGTTTTGTCGTCAGTTCAAGGCAGGATAAGGGTTAACACACCTTTATGACAGTCAGGAATTGACTGTTTCTCTAACGACTTCCCTTTTAGCCTTAAAGATAAAATCCATTTTAATTTCAGTCATTTAATAAAGAATTTTGCGCTAAAGCACATTTCTGTACCAATAAGCTTGCCATTTGACCTGTATCAGCTTTCCCGATAAGTTGGAAATCCGCTGGAAGCTTTCTGGATGAGCAGCCTGCTCATCATATTTATGCAGTAATTGAGATCCCCTCTTCACCGTATTAACCGATGCGAAAAGGACAACAAGGGGGCGAATGCGAGGCGCGCGTATGACACGCAAACCCCGTCGCCACGCTCTTTCTGTGCCCGTGCGCAGCGGTTCGGAAGTGGGGTTCCCGCAGAGCCTGGGGGAGGTTCACGATATGTTGTACGATAAATCCCTTGAGAGGGATAACTGTGGTTTCGGCCTGATCGCCCACATAGAAGGCGAACCTAGCCACAAGGTAGTGCGTACTGCAATACACGCACTGGCCCGCATGCAGCACCGTGGCGCGATTCTCGCCGATGGTAAAACCGGCGACGGTTGCGGCTTGCTGTTACAAAAACCGGATCGCTTTTTTCGCATCGTTGCGCAGGAGCGCGGCTGGCGTTTAGCAAAAAACTACGCTGTCGGGATGCTCTTCCTGAATAAAGATCCTGAACTCGCCGCTGCCGCACGCCGCATCGTTGAAGAAGAACTGCAACGCGAAACCTTGTCGATTGTGGGCTGGCGTGATGTCCCCACTAACGAAGGCGTGCTGGGTGAAATCGCCCTCTCCTCTCTGCCACGCATTGAGCAAATTTTTGTGAACGCCCCGGCAGGCTGGCGTCCACGCGATATGGAGCGCCGTCTGTTTATCGCCCGCCGCCGCATTGAAAAGCGTCTCGAAGCCGACAAAGACTTCTACGTCTGTAGCCTGTCGAATCTGGTGAACATCTATAAAGGTCTGTGTATGCCGACGGATCTGCCGCGCTTTTATCTGGATCTTGCGGACCTGCGTCTGGAATCGGCCATTTGCCTGTTCCACCAGCGCTTCTCCACTAACACCGTACCGCGCTGGCCGCTGGCGCAACCGTTCCGCTATCTGGCGCATAACGGTGAAATCAACACCATCACCGGTAACCGCCAATGGGCGCGTGCGCGTACTTATAAATTCCAGACACCGCTTATCCCTGACCTGCACGACGCCGCACCGTTCGTCAACGAAACCGGCTCTGACTCCAGTTCGATGGATAACATGCTGGAACTGCTGCTGGCAGGCGGGATGGATATCATCCGCGCCATGCGTCTATTAGTACCACCCGCCTGGCAGAACAACCCGGATATGGACCCGGAACTGCGTGCCTTCTTTGACTTTAACTCCATGCATATGGAGCCGTGGGATGGCCCGGCGGGCATCGTGATGTCCGACGGTCGTTTTGCCGCCTGTAACCTCGACCGTAACGGTCTGCGTCCGGCGCGCTACGTCATCACCAAAGATAAGCTCATCACCTGCGCCTCTGAAGTCGGTATCTGGGATTACCAGCCTGACGAAGTGGTCGAAAAAGGCCGCGTCGGGCCAGGCGAACTGATGGTTATCGACACCCGCAGTGGGCGTATTCTGCACTCGGCAGAAACCGATGACGATCTGAAAAGCCGCCATCCATATAAAGAGTGGATGGAGAAAAACGTCCGCCGACTGGTACCGTTTGAAGATCTGCCCGATGAAGAAGTGGGTAGCCGCGAACTGGACGACGACACGCTTGCCAGCTACCAGAAACAGTTTAACTACAGCGCGGAAGAGCTGGACTCCGTAATTCGCGTACTGGGCGAAAACGGTCAGGAAGCGGTCGGTTCGATGGGCGATGATACCCCATTCGCCGTGCTCTCCAGTCAGCCGCGCATTATTTACGACTACTTCCGCCAGCAGTTTGCCCAGGTGACTAACCCGCCAATCGACCCGCTGCGTGAAGCGCATGTTATGTCGCTCGCCACCAGTATCGGTCGTGAAATGAACGTCTTTTGCGAAGCAGAGGGCCAGGCGCACCGTTTAAGCTTTAAATCGCCGATTCTGCTCTACTCCGATTTCAAACAGCTCACGACGATGAAAGAGGAGCACTACCGCGCAGATACGCTGGATATCACCTTTGACGTCACTAAAACCACGCTCGAAGCGACAGTCAAAGAGCTGTGCGACAAAGCCGAAAAAATGGTACGTAGCGGCACCGTGCTGCTGGTGCTCTCCGACCGGAATATCGCTAAAGATCGCCTGCCGGTTCCAGCCCCGATGGCGGTTGGCGCGATCCAGACCCGTCTGGTCGATCAAAGCCTGCGTTGCGATGCCAACATCATCGTCGAAACCGCCAGCGCCCGCGATCCGCACCACTTCGCCGTGTTGCTGGGCTTCGGCGCGACGGCTATTTATCCATACCTTGCCTATGAAACGCTGGGCCGCCTGGTAGACACCCATGCGATTGCCAAAGATTATCGTACCGTGATGCTCAACTACCGTAACGGCATCAACAAAGGCTTGTACAAAATCATGTCCAAAATGGGCATCTCCACCATCGCCTCTTACCGCTGCTCGAAACTGTTTGAAGCGGTCGGTCTACACGATGATGTAGTGGGCCTGTGCTTCCAGGGGGCGGTCAGCCGCATTGGTGGGGCAAGCTTTGAAGACTTCCAGCAGGATCTGCTGAATCTGTCGAAACGTGCCTGGCTGGCGCGTAAGCCCATCAGCCAGGGCGGACTGCTGAAATACGTCCACGGCGGCGAATACCACGCCTACAACCCGGACGTGGTGCGCACGCTGCAACAAGCGGTACAAAGCGGCGAGTACAGCGACTATCAGGAATACGCGAAGCTGGTTAATGAGCGTCCGGCAACCACGCTGCGCGATCTGCTGGCAATTACGCCGGGTGAAAACGCGGTCAACATTGCTGATGTTGAACCGGCAAGCGAACTGTTTAAACGCTTTGATACCGCCGCGATGTCTATCGGCGCGTTAAGCCCGGAAGCCCACGAGGCGCTGGCGGAAGCGATGAACAGCATCGGCGGTAATTCGAACTCCGGTGAAGGCGGCGAAGACCCGGCGCGCTACGGCACCAACAAAGTGTCGCGCATCAAGCAGGTGGCTTCCGGTCGCTTTGGGGTTACTCCGGCGTATCTGGTCAATGCCGACGTCATTCAGATTAAAGTCGCCCAGGGCGCGAAGCCAGGCGAAGGCGGTCAGTTGCCGGGTGATAAAGTCACGCCTTACATCGCCAAACTGCGCTATTCGGTGCCCGGAGTGACGCTGATCTCCCCGCCGCCGCACCACGATATCTACTCTATCGAGGACTTAGCGCAGCTCATTTTCGACCTCAAGCAGGTTAACCCGAAAGCGATGATCTCCGTGAAGCTGGTTTCCGAACCGGGAGTAGGCACCATCGCGACTGGCGTGGCAAAAGCTTATGCGGACTTGATCACCATCGCAGGCTATGACGGCGGCACCGGCGCAAGTCCGCTTTCATCGGTGAAATACGCAGGCTGTCCGTGGGAGCTGGGGCTTGTTGAAACCCAGCAGGCGCTGGTTGCTAACGGCTTGCGTCACAAGATCCGTTTGCAGGTCGATGGCGGCCTGAAAACGGGTGTCGATATCATCAAGGCGGCGATTCTCGGCGCAGAAAGCTTCGGCTTCGGCACTGGCCCGATGGTGGCGCTCGGCTGTAAATATCTACGTATTTGCCATCTGAACAACTGCGCAACGGGTGTAGCAACTCAGGATGACAAACTGCGTAAGAACCACTATCACGGCCTGCCATTCAAGGTGACGAATTACTTTGAGTTTATCGCCCGTGAAACCCGCGAGCTGATGGCACAGCTTGGCGTAACACGTCTGGTGGATCTGATTGGTCGCACCGACCTGCTGAAAGAGCTGGACGGTTTCACCGCCAAACAGCAGAAGCTGGCGCTGTCGAAGCTGCTGGAGACTGCCGAACCGCATCCAGGTAAGGCACTCTACTGCACCGAAAACAACCCGCCGTTTGATAACGGCCTGCTGAACGCGCAGTTGCTGCAACAGGCGAAACCGTTTGTCGATGAGCGCCAGAGCAAAACCTTCTGGTTCGATATTCGCAACACCGACCGTTCTGTCGGCGCGTCGCTTTCAGGCTATATCGCCCAGACGCACGGCGATCAGGGGCTGGCAGCCGATCCTATCAAAGCGTACTTCAACGGCACCGCAGGCCAGAGCTTCGGCGTGTGGAACGCGGGCGGCGTGGAACTGTACCTGACCGGTGATGCCAACGACTATGTCGGTAAAGGCATGGCGGGCGGCTTAATCGCCATTCGTCCTCCGGTTGGTTCCGCCTTCCGCAGCCATGAAGCAAGCATTATCGGCAACACCTGCCTGTATGGCGCGACCGGTGGTCGTCTGTATGCCGCAGGCCGCGCGGGTGAACGTTTCGGCGTGCGTAACTCCGGTGCTATCACCGTGGTAGAAGGCATTGGCGACAACGGTTGTGAATATATGACGGGTGGTATCGTCTGCATTCTGGGTAAAACCGGCGTTAACTTCGGTGCGGGCATGACCGGCGGTTTCGCTTACGTTCTCGATGAAAGCGGCGATTTCCGCAAACGCGTTAACCCGGAACTGGTCGAGGTCTTAAGCGTTGACGCTCTGGCGATCCATGAAGAGCATCTGCGTGGTCTTATCACCGAGCATGTGCAGCATACCGGCTCTCAGCGCGGTGAAGAGATTCTGGCGAACTGGTCAACCTTCGCCACTAAATTTGCGCTGGTTAAACCGAAGTCCAGTGATGTAAAAGCACTGCTGGGTCACCGTAGTCGTAGCGCAGCTGAGTTGCGCGTGCAGGCGCAGTAAGGGGTAGCAACAATGAGTCAGAATGTTTATCAATTTATCGACCTGCAGCGCGTTGATCCGCCAAAGAAACCGCTGAAGATCCGCAAAATTGAGTTTGTTGAAATTTACGAGCCGTTTTCCGAAGGCCAGGCCAAAGCGCAGGCTGACCGCTGCCTGTCGTGCGGCAACCCATACTGCGAGTGGAAATGCCCGGTACACAACTACATCCCGAACTGGCTGAAGCTCGCCAACGAGGGGCGTATTTTTGAAGCGGCGGAACTGTCGCACCAGACCAACACCCTGCCGGAAGTTTGCGGACGAGTCTGCCCGCAAGACCGTCTGTGCGAAGGTTCCTGCACTCTGAACGATGAGTTTGGCGCGGTGACCATCGGCAACATTGAGCGCTATATCAACGATAAAGCGTTCGAGATGGGCTGGCGTCCGGATATGTCTGGTGTGAAACAGACCGGTAAAAAAGTGGCGATTATCGGCGCAGGCCCGGCAGGTCTGGCGTGTGCGGATGTCCTGACGCGTAACGGCGTAAAAGCCGTTGTCTTCGACCGTCATCCAGAAATTGGCGGGCTGCTGACCTTCGGTATTCCGGCCTTCAAGCTGGAAAAAGAGGTAATGACGCGTCGCCGTGAAATCTTCACCGGCATGGGTATTGAATTCAAACTCAATACCGAAGTGGGCCGCGACGTGCAGCTGGACGATCTGCTGAGTGATTACGATGCCGTCTTCCTTGGCGTCGGGACTTATCAGTCAATGCACGGCGGGCTGGAAAACGAAGACGCCGATGGCGTGTACGCAGCGCTGCCGTTCCTTATCGCCAACACCAAACAGTTAATGGGCTTTGGTGAAACCCGCGACGAACCGTTCGTCAGCATGGAAGGCAAACGCGTGGTGGTCCTTGGCGGTGGCGACACTGCGATGGACTGCGTGCGTACGTCCGTGCGCCAGGGAGCGAAGCACGTTACCTGTGCCTATCGTCGTGATGAAGAGAACATGCCGGGTTCCCGCCGCGAAGTGAAAAACGCGCGGGAAGAAGGCGTAGAGTTCAAATTCAACGTCCAGCCACTGGGGATTGAAGTGAACGGTAACGGCAAAGTCAGCGGCGTAAAAATGGTACGTACCGAAATGGGCGAACCGGATGCCAAAGGCCGTCGCCGCGCGGAGATCGTTGCAGGTTCCGAACATATCGTTCCGGCAGATGCGGTGATCATGGCGTTTGGTTTCCGTCCACACAACATGGAATGGCTGGCAAAACACAGCGTCGAGCTGGATTCACAAGGCCGCATCATCGCCCCGGAAGGCAGCGACAACGCCTTCCAGACCAGCAACCCGAAAATCTTTGCTGGCGGCGATATCGTCCGTGGTTCCGATCTGGTGGTAACCGCTATTGCCGAAGGTCGTAAGGCGGCAGACGGTATTATGAACTGGCTGGAAGTTTAAGCTCTGTCCCAGCGCCGCCTCCTCAGAAAAGAGTCGGCGCTGAAATTCTCCTTTCTTTCTGGAAAGCGCCTCGCATAATCTGAAGAAAACCAATGTAATACGCTCATCTGGATTGTTACCGGTAGATGCCCGGCGTATAGCTGATTCCATTATTCAACGCAGCGCCATATAAAGGGACAGATAATGGAATCGCTCTCAGAGAGAACCTCAACAGGCTACCAGCAAATCCATGACGGTATTATTCACCTGGTCGATAGCGCCCGGACGGAAACGGTACGTAGCGTTAACGCGCTGATGACCGCGACATACTGGGAAATTGGCCGACGAATTGTCGAATTTGAACAAGGTGGCGAGGCCAGGGCTGCGTATGGTGCGCAGCTAATCAAGCGACTATCAAAGGATTTAAGTCTAAGGTATAAGCGTGGGTTCTCTGCAAAAAACTTACGCCAAATGAGGCTTTTTTACCTCTTTTTTCAACATGTTGAAATTCGCCAGACAGTGTCTGGCGAATTAACACCATTGGGAATTCCGCAGACACCATCTGCAGAATTCCCATCGGCAAAGATTTGGCAGACGCTGTCTGCCAAATTGAGAGGCTGTTTGATATTTCCACAGCTTTTGTATTGCATCTCCTATTTTCGGTTTGTATATTCATGCAAATAAACGAAGGAAAGTTGCCATGATTTACATTGAACAGCTTGAATTAATCCATAAAAGTGGTGATGTGTTGTATCCAGTAAAAATAACCAGAAAATCATCAGGAAAAACTGCCTTCCACCTTGTTCCATTCGGCTTAAATAAGACTCACGACCTTCTAGAGGTGGAAGATGCTTCAGAAGCAATTCGGCTGGTGATTGATGAACGTCATTCCATTCGCTGCAGTACACTTACAGCAACTATTACGAATAAAAAGGGCAAGCGAATTAAGCGGACAGGTATATACAGTATCAAGGGTGTTAACATAAAAGAATACAACGTCAGGTAATGGCACAGAGCGGTCCGTCAGTTCAGGTTTGGCTCTGTGCCAAAGATGGGTCAGGTCACACCTGATCTAATAAATTTAAGCCATTAAATCAGCCTTAACCTTCACCACCACCTTTTTAATCTCACCCGGCTCGCCGACAACGCATCCTGGTTTATGCGGTTCTCCCGGCATAAACACGGCGAACATTCCCGGTTTTAAGTTGATGGTTTGCTCGTTTTCAATGGCGCTGCAAAGCTGGTAATCATCTTCATGGTGGAACTCTTCACATTGGCGCGCAGTGCCTGCCATGCCAAACAGAATCCGTTCCTCACCGTTTAATAACAGCTGGATATCAATGTATTGCTCGTGCAATTCCGCTTTTTTCTCGACGGGCGATTGAGTGTTAAACGTCATGACATTCATAAAAATATTGTCGCCCTGTAATTCGTAACGACCCGGCGCTTTTTCTTGCGGTCTGGCAGCTAAGGCCAGCGTTAACGCGTCCTGTAACGCAGGATGTAACCCAGCAGACGGTAATGACTGTACTTCACCCATCATCATAATTTTTCTCCCTGGGCCAACAGCGCAGCCCCAAGTAAACCTGCATCATGGCGGTAATGCGCCGCCAGTAAATCAACATGAAATGCCGCTGGCTCCTGCGCCAGATACATTTCCACCAACGCCAGATACCCTTCTGCCAGACCAACGCTGCCACCAACCACCACGCACTGGCAATCAGTTGTGGCTTTAATATCAGCGATCAGCCTTGCAAGCGTACGTGCGGAGCGATGAATCAGTTGCTGCGCCTGCTCATCGCCCTGCCCGGCGCGTGTGAAAATAGTTCTCGCATCCGCGCCAGCCAGCTCGCCCTGCGCTGCCGCCGCAATGCCGCGACCAGAAGCAATTGCTTCCACGCAACCTGTGCGTCCACAGCCGCAGACTGGGCCGTGTGGATCGGCAAGCGTATGCCCGATGTGCCCCGCCAGACCGCCAGGGCCGGTAAGCAGTTTGCCGCCGCTCACTACACCGCCGCCGACGCCAGTGGAAACGGTGATAAAGACCATATCGGTTATATCGCCTTCCAGCGCCTGATACTCTGCCCATGCTGCGGCCTGCGCGTCGTTAATGGCAATGGTCGGCAAATTGGTAAGTTGTTCCAGCGTTTTGACTAACGGAAAGTGTAGCAATCCACCGAGATTATGCGGATTCAGCGCCAGCAAACTGCCGTCGCGAATAATTCCGGTTGAAGCGATGGCAACCCGCTGCGCATGAGCTTGCAACGGAGAGACTAATGCGGATAAGGCATCACGCAAGGCTTCTGGTGTCTGGCTGGCTGGCGTAGGAAGTTCACGACGATCGCGGATCTGCCCGTCAGCGCCAATCAGCGCGGCGGCAAGTTTAGTACCGCCGATATCAATCGCCAGTGTGGTCATAGCACCGCCTTTTTCATCGCTGTGTTGTACCACTGACAAATGTGTTCAAGACGCGTAATGGCAGAACCGACCGTCACCGCCCACGCGCCGTGGCGCATCGCATCTGCCGCCTGAGCAGGCGTGTTGTAACGCCCTTCGGCAATCACCCGACATCCGGCTTCGCTCAACGTTTTCACCAGCGCCAGATCCGGCTCTTCTGGCGTTTCAGGCGTGGTATAGCCAGAAAGCGTAGTGCCAATAATTTCGGCTCCCAGCTTTTGGCATGCCAGGCCGTCTTCCGGCGTTGAGCAGTCGGTCATCGCCAGTAAACCGTGATGGTGAATACGTGCCAGCAGCGTTTCAACAGGCACCGGACGCGGGCGGTCGGTGCCGTCAATGGCGATAATGTCCGCGCCCGCCTGCGCCAGCGCATCAACATCTTCAATATAGGCCGTGATGCGTACCGGAGAATCCTCCAGATCGCGTTTCACAATCCCGATAATTGGCACGCTCACCACCGCACGCGTGGCTTGCAGATTTGCCACACCTTCAATGCGAATGGCAACCGCGCCCGCCTGTTCTGCCGCTAATGCCATGGCGGCGACGATTTCGGGTTTATCGAGCGGGCTGTCCGGAACCGGCTGGCAGGAGACAATCAGGCCACCGTTAGCAGCGATTTTTTGATCCAGTTGTGCAAGTAACGACATACATCTTCCCTTAGCGAAAGGCCCGGTACATAGACCGGGCAACAGGATTAACTTTTGGTTTTGACTAAATCGTTTTTGGCGCTGCCAAACGGCACGGCACCGCTGAATGGTTTACCGTCGATAGCGTCATGAGTACGCAACGCTTCCGGGCGCAACCAACGCTGAACGCGAGAAGGCATATCCAGCCCAATCAGCAGGATCACCACGAACGTCAGACTGAACGAGAGCGATGCCAGCGCAGTACCCAGATCCAGACGTTGAGCGATCAACGCGCCGATGATTGGGGCCAGTGCACCGCCCAATGCGCCAACGTTGTAGGTAAAGCCCAGGACCGCTGCACGCTGGTCGGTATCGAAATAACCGCCAATCAGTTTTGGTAAGATCCCGGCGATCCCTTGTCCAAGCATTTGCTGGAAGAACAGTAACAGACCGAGCACCCAGACGTTTGCGCCGCCAATCGCAAATACCGGAATAATCAGCAGCTGCGAGGCCAGCAGGCTACAAACGTACGCTTTGCGGGTTCCCAGCCAGTCACCGAGGAAGCCACCTACGCAGCATCCCACCGCCGCGCCAAAGCCACTAAAGAACAGCACATTGGCTACAGTATGCGGGTTATAAGCCAGATCGGTTTTCAGATACGTTGGCAGCAGCGCCTGAATCGGCCATGAGTAGAGGAAAGCAAACAACACGACCACCATCAGCATTACGCCCGTTGGCCAGCGTTTGCCTGTACTCTGCACCATAAAGCTGATAAAGATTGCGGCGCATAACAGCCCAAGAACAGCGACGATCGCGGCATTTTGCAGGTTACCGGCGAAGCAGAACCACAGCGCAGTAGCCGCCGCCAGTGTCATTACGATATTGGCAATGCGATGTTCACCACGGTAGAGAATATCCACCATTTTGCGTACTGGTGCTTTACCTGCGTGTTTCTCTTTCCAGTCTTCCGCTTCCGGGATGTTTTTACGCAGCCAGAGAGCAAAGATGATTGGCAAAATGCCGATAAAGAACAGCGCACGCCAGCCCCAGACCGGAACCACCAGGCTATAGACCTGAGCGGCAACGACGGCCCCCACAGAGAAGCCTGAAATCAAAAAACCACTGGCTTTGTTACGCAGATGTTTTGGCCAGCTTTCAATGACATAGGTGGCGCTGGAACCGTATTCACCCGCCATCCCATGCCGATGACCAGACGAGCGATAAACATGGTGATGTAGCCTGGCGCAAAGCCGCAGGCCAGCGTCCCGGCCGAGAAGAGAACGATGCTGGTGACCATTGCCAGACGACGCCCGTAGCGGTCACCCATAGCGCCGAGCATCAGGCCGCCGAACCAGCGAGAGATAAAGGCTGCAGAGATCAGACTTGCCGCCTGCACCGTCGTCAGCCCGAATTCACCTTGTACTTCGGTGAGTACCAGGGCGATTAAAACGAAATCAAAACCGTCAAGCAGATATCCCAACCAGGCAGCGGAAAATGCGCGCCATTGTGCACGGTTGAGATGGCGATACCACGGGATATTCTGGGTTGTAGTACTCATTGTGAGTCTCCCGCGGTGGGCGATGCCCACACGCTTTGGTATGAAAATTGTAGGGTACAGATGCGTTTATTTCCCCTCACCCGGTAGGGGCGAGCGAGGGGAAACAACTCACCCGCGCTCTTGCATCAACTGCTGGGCCAGCGCCTTCAGTTCTGGCAGATATTTTTCATCTACCGGTCCAAACGGTTTGCGGCACAGCGGCACAGAAACGACATCCATATAATGGAGGACAGTTTTCAGGCCGCGGAATACGCCCGTTTTGATCAGTAAATCAATGACTTTATTGCATTCAGTTTGCAGTTTCTGCGCGGTCTGGATATCGCCTTCTTTCAGCGCCTTAACGATCCCCTGATAGCGCCAGCCCATGATGTTGTAGGTACTGCCGATACCACCATCAGCGCCCGCCAGCAGACCAGAGGCGAAGATTTCGTCGTAACCGTTATAGAGCACAAGATCAGGATGTTCACGACGGATCTGCTCCATCTGATAGAGATCGCCAGAGGTCTGTTTCAGCGCACCTACGCCAGGCAATGTAACAAGTGTGTTGATCTGATCCAGGGTCAGTTTTACCCCACTCAGGGCTGGAATGTTGTACACCACCATCGGCAAACCATCCGCCGAATCAATAATTGCCCGATAGTGATCGCAGTGTTCTTCAAAGCTGAAAGGATAGTAGAACGGCGTAACGGCGGAGACGGCATCGAAGCCATAACGTTTAGCCGATGCCGCAAGTTGTTGGCTTTCGGCGGTGCTGACGCAACCGACGTGGGCGATGAGTTTAATCTTACCTTTCGCCTCTTCGGCGACGATTTCCAGTACCTGTTCACGCTCGGAAAGGCTTTGTACAAAGGCCTCGCCGGTCGAACCACCCACGTATAAACCGTCGATGCCCTGCTGAATATTGAACTGAACCAGGCGACGCAGACTCGCTTTATCCAGTGCTTGTTGTTGGTCAAAAGGAGTCAGGAGTGCAGCCATTACGCCACGTAAATTCGTTGCCATAAATACCTCTGAAGTGATGCTTGTCTGATAAACGATATACCTTTATACCTGTTATACCAGATCAATTAAGCAACACCCCATACAGAAAGCTTATAATGCGATCTGCTTCACTAAAGTGGCATTATTTCTTTTTGTTGGTGGTCTGACCGAAAGCGTGCCAGGTAGCAGAGACGCTGTTGAGATGCGATTGCAACGCACGATCGGCTTCGTCAGGATCATGACGGCGGATCGCATCAACGATCGCAATATGCTGTTGATAACTAACGTTGTTATGTTCGTGCAGTGCCTGATCGGTAACCGTTGGGCGTGCGGCAATAAGCCAGTCGAGCAGGGCAACGTGGATCGCCATGAAGATTGGGTTACCGGGGATCTCCGCCAGCACGCGGTGGAAATCAACGTCTGAACGAATGAATGCCGCGTTGTTATCCAGCGACTGACTGTTGATTTCCAGTGCTTTTGCCAGCAAATCGATTTGCTCATCGGTGGCATGTTCAGCCGCATAGCGCACCAGACTGGATTCAAAGAACAGACGTAATTGTTCGAAATGGGCAATCCCACCGGGATGAGAAAGGAAATCTTTCGCCATGCCGGAAAGCTCACCGATGATAGTGTCCGCAGAAGGACGCGAGACGCGAGCGCGTTCGCCGTTGTTTATTTGCACCAGACCTTTGCGTTTTAACGCTGCCAGCGCTTCACGCACCGAAGGACGCCCGACGTTAAAGAACGCCATCAGTTCGCGTTCAGACGGTAATTGTTCACCTTCGCCAAATTCACGACGGCGGATCATCTGTTCCAGCTCTTCTTCCACCATTTCGGAGAGTTTTTTACGCGCCAGCGGGCGGCTACGCAAGTTGCGACCAATTGCAGGTGAAGAATCTTCGGTTTGCGAATCAAATGCGTTCATAAGGCCCATTCTGTAAGGTCAGTGTGATTAACATCATCAGTGACATCCTATCACAGGATTGAAAGTAGGGGAAAATGGCAGGGTTTTCTCTTTGTGCCTCATCATTACCATAATTAACGGAATAATTAACTATTGCGAAAAATTAATGTAACGCAGATAAAAACATCCCGTTTGAATTATTCATAAGACTATTCACGAGCATTATGAATATTATGAATGTGTTCTTACAAAATAATCATAAGCGCATATTTTTTAATGAAAAATCACCTCACCTACAATTAAAAACACGACATCCGCACCATAAATAGCCTTGCAAAAAATATAACATCGTTGTTTTCAATCTGCCGTTTATGGGATTGACCGTTTTCTTTTGACACGGAGTTCAACAATGTTCGGCATAATTATATCTGTCATCGTATTAATTACGATGGGCTATTTGATCCTGAAAAACTACAAACCTCAGGTGGTGCTGGCTGCCGCAGGTATCTTCCTGATGATGTGCGGTGTCTGGTTAGGGTTCGGTGGTGTACTCGATCCCACCAAAAGCAGCGGCTACTTGATCGTCGATATTTATAATGAAATCCTGCGCATGCTGTCCAACCGCATTGCCGGATTGGGGCTGTCGATTATGGCGGTGGGCGGTTATGCCCGCTACATGGAGCGCATAGGGGCCAGTCGCGCGATGGTGAGCTTGTTAAGCCGCCCGTTAAAACTCATTCGCTCGCCGTATATTATTCTGTCGGCAACTTACGTCATCGGCCAAATCATGGCGCAGTTTATTACCAGCGCCTCCGGTCTGGGTATGTTGCTGATGGTCACCTTATTTCCGACGCTGGTGAGTCTGGGAGTAAGTCGCCTCTCTGCGGTGGCGGTTATCGCAACCACAATGTCCATTGAGTGGGGAATTCTGGAAACGAACTCCATTTTTGCTGCCCAGGTAGCGGGAATGAAAATTGCCACATACTTCTTCCACTACCAGCTTCCGGTCGCCTCTTGCGTCATTATCTCGGTGGCGATCTCCCACTTTTTCGTGCAACGCGCTTTTGACAAAAAAGATAAAAATATCAATCATGAACAGGCAGAGCAAAAAGCTCTCGATAATGTCCCGCCGCTCTATTACGCCATTTTACCTGTGATGCCGTTAATCCTGATGCTCGGCTCGCTGTTCCTCGCCCACGTCGGGCTGATGCAGTCAGAACTGCATCTGGTGGTGGTGATGTTACTGAGTTTGACGGTGACGATGTTTGTTGAGTTCTTCCGCAAGCATAACTTGCGCGAAACAATGGACGATGTGCAGGCGTTTTTTGACGGCATGGGTACGCAGTTTGCCAACGTGGTAACGCTGGTGGTCGCGGGTGAAATATTTGCGAAAGGCTTAACGACGATTGGCACTGTCGATGCGGTTATCAGGGGTGCGGAGCATTCTGGTCTGGGCGGTATTGGCGTGATGATTATTATGGCGCTGGTCATTGCCATTTGTGCCATTGTGATGGGCTCTGGCAATGCGCCGTTTATGTCATTTGCCAGTCTTATTCCGAATATCGCAGCCGGACTACATGTACCAGCGGTTGTAATGATTATGCCGATGCATTTTGCCACGACGCTAGCGCGCGCGGTTTCGCCGATTACTGCGGTGGTGGTCGTTACGTCAGGAATTGCAGGCGTTTCGCCTTTTGCGGTGGTGAAGCGAACAGCGATCCCCATGGCAGTCGGTTTCGTGGTGAATATGATTGCCACAATCACGCTATTTTATTAAGCCATTAAAAGACAAAACAGGCCACCAGGGCCTGTTTTTGTATTACTTCACAACGCGTAATGCCGGTCGACCACCGCGTGGTGGCTGCGGAGGTTCATCGTCAGGATGAGTGTCATCATCGTGATCTGGCTTGTCGCCATCAATAACCGACATAACGGTTTCGTTGTCTGCCGATGCCTCTTCATCATTCATGATGCTGGTATCTTCATTGTAGGCAGCTTCAGGCTCAAACATCGTGCCTGCGCCATTTTCACGGGCGTAGATAGCCAGCACGGCAGCCAGCGGCACAGAAACCTGACGCGGAATGCCACCAAAGCGCGCGTTAAAGCGTACCTCATCATTCGCCAGTTCCAGATTGCCGACAGCACGCGGCGCAATGTTGAGTACGATTTGCCCGTCACGCGCATATTCCATAGGAACCTGCACGCCAGGGAGCGTCACATCCACCACCAGGTGCGGCGTGAGCTGGTTATCCAGCAACCACTCATAGAATGCACGCAGCAGATAGGGACGACGTGGTGTTAGCTGTGACAAATCCATACAGATTAACTCCGGCCCAGACGCATTTCACGTTCTGCTTCAGTTAAAGAAGCAAGGAAAGAGTCACGCTCAAAGACGCGGGTCATATAGCCTTTCAGCTCTTTCGCACCCGGGCCGCTGAACTCGATGCCCAGTTGCGGCAGACGCCACAGCAGCGGAGCAAGATAGCAATCGACCAGGCTGAACTCATCGCTCAGGAAGTACGGCTTCTGACCGAAGACCGGCGCAATCGCCAGCAGTTCTTCGCGCAGTTGCTTACGTGCGGCATCTGCTTCAGAAGCTGAACCGTTGATGATGGTGTTCATCAGCGTGTACCAGTCTTTTTCGATGCGATGCATGTACAGACGGCTTTCACCGCGAGCTACCGGGTAAACAGGCATCAGTGGCGGATGCGGGAAACGCTCATCCAGATATTCCATAATGATGCGAGATTCCCACAGGGTCAGCTCACGATCCACCAGGGTCGGAACGCTCTGATTCGGGTTGAGGTCAATCAGATCCTGAGGCGGATTGTCCTTTTCCACGTGTTCGATCTCGAAACTTACACCTTTCTCAGCCAGCACAATGCGGACCTGATGGCTATAGATGTCAGTAGGACCGGAAAACAGCGTCATTACCGAACGTTTGTTGGCAGCGACAGCCATGAAAACCTCCAGGTATAGTCAGAATTTTTACTGCTACCAGCCACCAGGTGGCCAGTCAGAAGTTGTGTTACCCAATAAGGAACGACTCTCTTTGTTCGAAAATCAAACAAAAAATGAGCAATACCCGACATTTGGGCAGAAAATTGGATGATAGTTTACCAGATTTTGCGACCATTGTGGTGAGTCGATGCCGGAAATGGGGAAAAAGAGATGCGCTTTAGTCTGAAATAGTTGACTTAGTCCCTTATTGGCGATGTGGTTTTTGTTGTACCTGTCTGTCAGGTGGCAGCAAAAAGCAACTTTCCAGTTTTTACGCTGATTCAGATTTTAGCTATAAAAAAACCCGCCGAAGCGGGTTTTTTCGAAAATTGTTTTCTGCCGGAGCAGAAGCCAATTAACGTTTGGAGAACTGCGGACGACGACGTGCTTTACGCAGACCGACTTTCTTACGTTCAACCTGACGAGCGTCACGAGTAACGAAGCCAGCTTTACGCAGTTCAGAACGCAGGGACTCGTCGTATTCCATCAGAGCGCGGGTGATACCGTGACGGATCGCACCAGCCTGACCAGAGATACCACCACCTTTAACGGTGATGTACAGGTCCAGTTTCTCAACCATGTCGACCAGTTCCAGCGGCTGACGAACTACCATGCGGGCAGTTTCACGACCGAAGTACTGTTCCAGAGAACGTTGGTTGATTACGATTTTACCGTTGCCCGGTTTGATGAAAACGCGAGCTGCGGAACTTTTGCGGCGACCAGTGCCGTAGTATTGATTTTCAGCCATTGCCTATAATCCCGATTAGATGTCAAGAACTTGCGGTTGCTGTGCCGCGTGGTTGTGCTCGTTACCCGCGTAAACTTTCAGTTTACGGAACATAGCACGACCCAGCGGGCCTTTTGGCAACATGCCTTTAACCGCGATTTCAATCACACGCTCAGGACGGCGAGCAATCATCTCTTCAAAGGTCGCTTGTTTGATACCACCGATGTGGCCGGTGTGGTGATAGTACACTTTGTCAGTACGCTTGTTGCCGGTTACAGCAACTTTGTCAGCGTTCAGAACGATGATGTAATCACCGGTATCTACGTGCGGAGTGTATTCCGCTTTGTGCTTACCGCGCAGGCGACGAGCCAGTTCAGTAGCCAGACGGCCCAGAGTTTTACCGGTCGCGTCAACAACATACCAGTCGCGTTTTACGGTTTCTGGTTTAGCTGTAAAAGTTTTCATTAAAAGCTTACCCAATAAATAGTTACACGTTGGTGAACACCCAAACGTCTTCAATTGTTGAGGTTCACACGACAAAGTCCGGCAAACCTACCCCTTCGAATAGCCTATGCCAGCACACAAAAAGTTTTGGGAAAAAAACTTTCTTGTAACGTGGGGTCGCAGGATTATAGAGAAGTCGGGGTCAAAGATCGACCCCTTTTTGTGATTTGTGGCAGGTTTTAACCTGCTAAATGCTCGCGCTTCAGATACTCTTCGCTTTGCATCTCTTGCAGACGTGACAGGCAACGCTGGAACTCAAATTTCAGCCGCTCGCCCTGATAAATTGCATACAGCGGCACTTCTGCACTCACCACTAATTTGACATGGCGCTCGTAAAACTCATCCACCAGCGCAATAAAGCGCCGCGCTTCGCTCTCCATCAACCGCGTCATAACTGGTACATCAAACAACATGACCGTATGAAAGAGACGTGAGAGCGCAATATAGTCATGCTGACTGCGGGCGTCGACGCACAGCGTAGTAAAAGAGACTGCCAGCGTCTGGTTCTCGACGCCCATTGTCGCCAATGGCCGATGGTTGATTTCTAACGTCGGTGAATTTTCTCGTTTCGCCCCCGCCAGCGCCAACCATAGTTTATCCATCTGCGCCCGGGTTTCATCGTTGAGTGGCGAAAGCCACAGATGCGCCTGAGTGAGTGTACGCAGTCGATAATCAACACCAGCGTCCACGTTCATTACATCACAATGCTGTTTAATGGCATCGATTGCAGGCAGAAAACGCGCACGTTGCAGGCCATTTCGATAAAGTTCGTCCGGCGGAATATTTGACGTCGCTACCAGGGTAATACCGCGGGTGAACAGGGCTTTCATCAGACCGCCAAGTAGCATGGCGTCGGTAATATCAGAAACAAAAAATTCGTCAAAACAGAGCACGTCAGTTTCGGCTTTAAAGCGATCGGCAATAATTTCCAGCGGATCGGTCTGCCCCTGTAAGGCAGTTAGCTCTTCGTGCACCCGCAGCATAAAACGGTGAAAGTGCAGGCGCTGTTTCCGCTCTCCCGGCAGGCTTTGATAGAAAAGGTCCATCAGCCAGGTTTTCCCGCGTCCTACACCGCCCCACATATATAAGCCACGCACTGGCGTATGCTTTGTGTCTTCGCGTTTACCCCACAGCTTACCGACCCGCGCCATTAGCCCACTCGTCCTGGGGGCTGGTGGCCTGCTATTGATGAGTTCTTGATAAATAATTTCCAGGCGGCTGACGGCCTCTTTTTGAACGTCGTCGGGTTGATGGCTGCCTTCATTGAGCGCCTTCAGGTATTGCGATGTTGGGGTAACGCTTTGCATGATCTTATTGTTATTCCTTGAATAATCGGTGCGCCGTTGTTCACGGTTGACGAAAAAAAGGCCGTTCTACACTACGCGATATGCAGTCGGGATTCCACTTCTGTGGAATTAACGGTTATAGTGGCATAATCAGCCGCAGGCATGGAGCCTGAAGCCAACACCCTACGGAAACAAAAGACAACGGGAGATGTTCATGACCTGGGAATATGCGCTAATTGGGTTAGTCGTCGGCATCATTATTGGTGCTGTGGCCATGCGTTTTGGTAATCGTAAACTACGCCAGCAACAGGCGTTGCAGTACGAACTGGAAAAGAATAAAGCTGAACTGGACGAGTATCGCGAAGAGCTGGTTAGCCACTTTGCCCGCAGCGCGGAATTACTGGATACCATGGCGCACGACTATCGCCAGCTGTATCAGCACATGGCAAAAAGCTCCAGCAGCCTGCTGCCGGAACTGTCTGCTGAAGCAAACCCGTTCCGTAATCGTCTGGCAGAGTCTGAAGCCAGCAACGATCAGGCACCGGTGCAGATGCCTCGCGACTATTCTGAAGGCGCATCCGGCCTGCTGCGTACTGGCGCGAAGCGCGACTAATTTATTTTTCGGGCGCAGCCATTGCGCCCTCCTCTTCTCTCCCTCCCCGACTATCATTTAATCTGGTGTCTCATTGTTAGCCGTCTGAAAATTCAATAACATCAAACTGTTTTGAATCTCTTTTCTTATCATTCAGGTACGAGAGCAGGAATAATGAAAAAACAAACCCAGCTGTTGAGTGCATTAGCGTTAAGTGTCGGGTTAACTCTCTCGGCGTCATTTCAGGCCGTCGCGTCGATTCCAGGCCAGGTTGCCGATCAGGCCCCTCTCCCCAGTCTGGCTCCAATGCTGGAAAAAGTGCTTCCGGCAGTGGTGAGCGTACGGGTGGAAGGAACGGCCAGTCAGGGACAGAAAATCCCGGAAGAATTCAAAAAGTTTTTTGGTGATGATTTACCGGATCAACCTGCACAACCCTTCGAAGGTTTAGGCTCCGGTGTCATCATCAACGCCAGTAAAGGCTATGTGCTGACCAACAACCATGTGATTAATCAGGCACAGAAAATCAGTATTCAGCTCAATGATGGGCGCGAGTTTGATGCAAAACTGATTGGTAGCGATGACCAGAGCGATATCGCCCTGTTACAAATTCAAAACCCGAGCAAATTAACGCAAATCGCTATTGCCGACTCCGATAAATTGCGCGTCGGTGATTTTGCCGTAGCGGTCGGTAACCCATTTGGCCTTGGGCAAACCGCCACCTCTGGCATTGTTTCCGCATTAGGCCGCAGCGGGTTGAATCTTGAAGGTCTGGAAAACTTTATCCAGACAGATGCTTCCATTAACCGCGGTAACTCCGGCGGTGCACTATTAAACCTTAACGGTGAGTTAATTGGCATCAACACTGCAATCCTTGCGCCTGGCGGCGGGAGCGTCGGGATTGGATTTGCCATCCCCAGTAATATGGCGCGAACACTGGCGCAGCAGCTTATCGACTTTGGTGAAATCAAACGCGGTTTGTTAGGCATCAAAGGCACCGAGATGAGTGCCGATATCGCCAAAGCCTTCAACCTTGACGTGCAGCGTGGCGCGTTTGTCAGCGAAGTGTTGCCAGGTTCTGGCTCGGCAAAAGCGGGCGTCAAAGCGGGCGATATTATTACCAGCCTCAACGGCAAACCGCTGAATAGCTTTGCTGAGTTGCGCTCTCGTATCGCGACCACCGAGCCGGGCACGAAAGTGAAGCTTGGCCTGCTGCGTAACGGCAAACCACTGGAAGTAGAAGTGACGCTCGATACCAGCACCTCTTCGTCGGCCAGCGCTGAAATGATCACGCCAGCGCTGGAAGGTGCAACGTTGAGCGATGGTCAGCTAAAAGATGGCGGCAAAGGTATTAAAATCGATGAAGTTGTCAAAGGAAGCCCAGCTGCTCAGGCTGGCTTGCAAAAAGACGATGTGATCATTGGCGTCAACCGCGATCGGGTGAACTCGATTGCTGAAATGCGTAAAGTGCTGGCGGCAAAACCGGCCATCATCGCCCTGCAAATTGTACGCGGCAATGAAAGCATCTATCTGCTGATGCGTTAATGTCGTAAACCGGGCATCAGGCTTACGTGTGATGTCCGGTTAACTCGTGGTATGCTGCTGCCGTTCCCTTTTTTAATGACGCCTCCATCATGTTTGTGAAGCTCTTACGTTCCGTTGCGATTGGATTAATTGTCGGCGCTATTCTGCTGGTTGCCATGCCTTCGCTGCGCAGCCTTAACCCGCTTTCCACTCCGCAATTTGACAGTACCGATGAGACGCCTGCCAGCTATAATCTGGCGGTTCGCCGCGCCGCGCCAGCGGTGGTTAACGTTTACAACCGTGGTTTGAACACCAACTCTCACAACCAGCTTGAGATCCGCACCCTGGGATCCGGTGTAATCATGGATCAACGCGGTTATATCATCACCAATAAACACGTCATCAACGACGCCGATCAGATCATCGTCGCCTTACAGGATGGACGTGTATTTGAAGCATTGCTGGTGGGATCTGACTCTCTAACCGATCTGGCGGTACTTAAAATTAATGCCACTGGCGGTTTACCTACCATTCCAATTAATGCACGTCGCGTACCGCACATTGGCGACGTAGTACTGGCGATCGGTAACCCGTACAACCTCGGGCAGACCATTACCCAGGGGATTATTAGTGCCACGGGTCGAATCGGTCTGAACCCGACCGGGCGGCAAAACTTCCTCCAAACCGATGCTTCCATTAACCACGGTAACTCTGGCGGCGCGCTGGTGAACTCGCTGGGCGAACTGATGGGCATTAATACGCTGTCGTTTGATAAGAGTAACGATGGCGAAACGCCGGAAGGTATCGGCTTTGCGATTCCTTTCCAGTTAGCAACCAAAATTATGGATAAGCTGATCCGCGATGGTCGCGTGATCCGCGGCTACATTGGTATCGGCGGACGTGAGATCGCACCACTGCACGCGCAGGGCGGTGGTATAGATCAACTGCAAGGGATCGTGGTTAATGAAGTGTCACCTGACGGCCCGGCGGCGAATGCGGGTATTCAGGTCAACGATCTGATTATTTCGGTGGATAACAAACCGGCCATCTCTGCTCTGGAGACGATGGATCAGGTGGCGGAAATTCGCCCTGGTTCGGTGATCCCTGTAGTAGTGATGCGTGATGATAAGCAGTTAACGCTGCAGGTCACCATTCAGGAATATCCGGCAACCAATTAAGTCGTGCGCTCAAAACAAAAAACCGGAGTCTGTGCTCCGGTTTTTTATTATCCGCTAATCAATTACTTATTAACGAACTCTTCGCCCAGGGCGATATCTTTCTTCAGCGTATCCAGCATACCTTCCAGCGCGTTCTGTTCAAATGCGCTCAGGGTACCGATAGATTTACGCTCTTCCACGCCGTTTTTACCCAGCAGCAGCGGTTGAGAGAAGAAACGGGCGTACTGACCGTCGCCTTCAACGTAGGCACATTCGACAACGCCTTGTTCGCCCTGCAGTGCACGAACCAGAGACAGACCAAAACGTGCAGCTGCCTGGCCCATAGACAGGGTTGCAGACCCGCCACCGGCCTTCGCTTCAACCACTTCAGTACCCGCGTTCTGGATGCGTTTGGTCAGATCAGCCACTTCCTGCTCGGTAAAACTAACGCCAGGAACCTGTGACAGCAGCGGCAGAATGGTAACACCAGAGTGACCGCCAATAACCGGCACTTCAACTTCGCCTGGCTGTTTGCCTTTCAGTTCCGCAACAAAGGTGTTAGAACGAATGATATCCAGCGTGGTAACGCCGAACAGTTTGTTTTTGTCATAAACACCGGCTTTTTTCAGCACTTCAGCAGCAATTGCAACTGTGGTGTTAACCGGGTTAGTGATAATACCAATGCACGCTTTCGGGCAGGTTTTCGCAACTTGCTGTACCAGGTTTTTCACGATGCCGGCGTTAACGTTAAACAGGTCGGAACGATCCATACCCGGTTTACGCGCTACGCCTGCAGAGATAAGAACGACATCTGCGCCTTCCAGCGCCGGAGTCGCATCTTCACCAGAAAAACCTTTGATTTTCACAGCAGTAGGGATATGGCTCAGATCGACAGCCACACCGGGAGTCACTGGAGCGATATCATACAGAGAGAGTTCTGAACCTGAAGGCAGTTGGGTTTTTAACAGTAGTGCAAGCGCCTGGCCAATACCGCCAGCAGCGCCGAGGACTGCGACTTTCATCCTAAACTCCTTATTATATTGATAAACTAAGATATGTTGCTCCGCTGCCGCGACCTTAATCCACAAAATTGCCGTTTACAATGACCACATCTCAAGAATGTGTAGTCACGCAAGTTTAGCGTTTATGCATTTAATTGCCGTAATCAGGAACCTAACTTACGTAATTAACAGTCGCTTATGCATTAGCGCAACATTCCAACAGGTGGTGACAATATACCCTACCGTTCAGCCAAAACAACATCAATTTGATAACAATTAATTTACTTTTAAGCAGAATTTGCATGCCGTGACGCAGGCATGTTTCTCAATAACGAAATTTGATAAAATCCCGCTCTTTCATAACATTATTTCAGCCTTCTTCAGGGCTGACTGTTTGCATAAAAATTCATCTGTATGCACAATAATGTTGTATCAACCACCATATCGGGTGACTTATGCGAAGCTCGGCTAAGCAAGAAGAACTAGTTAAAGCATTTAAAGCATTACTTAAAGAAGAGAAATTTAGCTCCCAGGGCGAAATCGTCGCCGCGTTGCAGGAGCAAGGCTTTGACAATATTAATCAGTCTAAAGTCTCGCGGATGTTGACCAAGTTTGGTGCTGTACGTACACGCAATGCCAAAATGGAAATGGTTTACTGCCTGCCAGCTGAACTGGGTGTACCAACCACCTCCAGTCCATTGAAGAATCTGGTGCTGGATATCGACTACAACGATGCAGTTGTCGTGATTCATACCAGCCCTGGCGCGGCGCAGTTAATTGCTCGCCTGCTGGACTCACTGGGCAAAGCAGAAGGTATTCTGGGCACCATCGCTGGCGATGACACCATCTTTACCACCCCTGCTAACGGTTTCACAGTCAAAGACCTGTACGAAGCGATTTTAGAGCTGTTCGACCAGGAGCTTTAATCTCTGCCCCGTCGTTTCTGACGGCGGGGAAAATGTTGCTTATCCCTCTCAACCCCCTGCTTTCCCCTGCGATTAATTTAACGAATAGTGCGTTTTACTGCGACATGTCATTCACACAATGAATACATAAGGTAAAAAAAGCACATTATGCAAAATTCATTATCTAATTGAAAAAACTAGAATTAACGATAAATAACCGTATTTTTAATTCTTTTTTGTTATTAAAATTCACATTTTTAACACTTAGTATCAACTGAAACAGTTAGCGCGGTATTAATTAGCTCAATAATTAGTGTATACTTGATTTTGTGATATGGGTCACGAAACAAAGGCCCAGCTAAAAGATTATGTCGAGGTAAAAATCATGAAAATCAAAACCACTGTTGCTGCATTAAGCGTACTTTCTGTTCTCTCTTTCGGTGCATTCGCTGCCGACTCCATTGATGCTGCACAAGCACAAAATCGTGAAGCAATCGGGACCGTATCCGTAAGTGGTGTGGCGTCTTCGCCAATGGATATGCGTGAAATGCTGAACAAAAAAGCGGAAGAGAAAGGCGCAACGGCCTACCAGATTACTGAAGCTCGTAGCGGTGACACCTGGCACGCTACGGCTGAACTGTACAAATAAACCCTCATCGTCTTGTCCGACGATATTGCCCCCGGTTCGGGGGCTTTTTTTTGCGCTAATGACGAACATTAAAACGCAAATGCCCTTCCAGCTCTTCCTCTGCCTCATCAAACAGCAATATTAACGCGCCAAAACGGCGACGCGTTTTCTCTCCCAGATGAACAAATTCAATCTCAAGTGGTAGCGGCAGGACATCGTTCATTAACACATCCCATAGTGAGTCGAGATCGCGTACCTTATCTTTCGCCAGACCAAAGGTTTGGCTAAAGTCACGATAAAAATCCTCCTGACTCTCAATCTCATCAAAATCAAAGGTATAAATATTCATCTGTTGCCACCGTCACGTTTCGCGGCGAGTTCTGCCGTGCATCGCTAAGTATAGCCATGAAAAAACCGACGCTTTTGGCGTCGGTTTTGACTTAACTATCGGTCAACGCATGTTGATACTTATGGAGCATCCCCGCCAGCCGATGAACCGGTTCCGTCACCTGCGGTGGAGCTTGCCAGATGCGTAGCTTTTCCTGGTAGATTTCCAGTTCTTCCAGCAACTGACCAAAGTACCGACGACGTTTATCATCGCTACGGGCAGATATCACATGGTCTGCTGTGCGGCGCATTTGTCGGTGAAACGCCGATAAATCCTCGTTAACCGGGATCGGCGCATCACGCAGGCGCTGGTGGGCGATAACCATCGTCAGCGCCAGGCGAAATTTCGGCAAATCCCCTGGGAACTTATTCATCAGCAAAAACAGCTGCTGATAAAGTGCCGGGAGGTGGTTCTCTTTACGACGTGCCACATTGGTAGTCATCGCGGAAACAGCGGCAGAAACAAACTGATTAAGCAGTACACGTCCAGTCCTGTCGCGCGATTTATCCCGCACCAGCAAAATAACGGTGAACGCGAGCACACAGCCGACGATTTGCCCTAATGCGCTGTCGAGAAACTGACTGAAATGGAAAGTCATCGGGTTATCCAGCACGATAATATTTATGGTGCTGGCCAGTGCCCCCATCGAGCCCAGTCGCCGTTTCTGTACTTCTATACCGAGGAAGAATCCCAGCACTGCCAGGCTAATACACAGCAGCAACATGCTCTGTTGGGTATTAGGGATAATCACCAAAAAGTAGAGCAGCCCTAACGGCAGCGCGGCCAGCGTCCCGTAGATAAAGTCGATCGCCACCATGCGTGGATTCGGCAAACGCATTGCCAGTGACGTCACGACCGCAATCATCACCATTGCACCACTACCGGAAGTCCAGCCCGTCCACAGCCAGAAAAGCGTTCCCAGAATGCAGGAAAGTGTGGTTCGCCAGAAGTTAACCATTGCATGATGACGTTCGGCTGGCTCTACTTTTACTTCCGGTTCGCCTTGCAGGATCTCTTCTTCGGTGGCGTTGATTTTTGTGTTACTGATAACGCCGCGCTTGAGAAGCTGATAACGCGTTGCCGCCGCGACCCAGCTATAAATGGTGACAGGCGTTTCCCGTTCCCCGGTCCAGGCGATAACTCTTCGCAGGCGTTTGAGCTGCTTGTGGACGTCCTGCGCGGTTTCTACCGGTGTGTCAAAAAATTCGCGGAAAGTATCAGTGATCAATTCCGGGCGCGTATTCTGAATAAGATAAGTTTCGCAGGATTGGGTAATCAGCGTCAGCGATAGCGTATTGATCGCTTTTAAACGTCGATTGGCCCGCGCCCAGCGGGAAGATTCCATATTCAGGTTGCTGCGCATACCTTGTAGCGCCGTGGTGCGTCGAACCAGGTCGCCCCAGGCTTTATCGACAACTTCACCATCGCCATGCTTGATACAGAGTTGCATTAATTGATATTGCGCGACCAGCAAACTTTCCAGCTCTCGATCCACTTCTTGTTTGATCGATCGCGGAGAAAAGAGCAAATCCGCCATAATTGCACACACAATACCGATAACGATCTCGCTACAACGTTCGACGGCAAACTGCGGCGTAAGCAATGGTTCAGGCTGAATGGTGATCACAATGATCAGCGCGGTATAACCGGCCAGCCCCCACGCATACGAGTTTTCTATTCGTACCAGCGAGGATATCCAGGTACAAAAACCGGCCCAGATACAGCACACCAGAATCATCAATAATGGTGCGCGGATCATCGCAATGATGATCACCAGTCCGGCAATACAGCCAATAAATGTGCCGATGATGCGCAAAAAGCCACGATAGCGAATAGCGCCAGAATACGGTTCACCTCCCGCAGCAAAGGCCGGACCGGCAGCAACAATCGCCGCTGTCAGTACCGCCCAGCGTGGCGTTTCCAGCTGGAAGTGAAAGCCAACAAACAGCGCCAGTACAATGGCGGTCGCCAGTTTTACCGCAAAGCGAATATGTTGGTTAGCAATGGAGAAAATACCCATCGTGATTAACCAAACTCACGCAGGCGATGGGCCATTTTACGGAAGAACGAATCCTGGCTTTCGTCGCGATCTTGTTTGCCAGTGACCACCACTGTAGCAGTGGTGCCCGCAGGCCAGATGTTCTCTTGCTGGTTGTCGAGACGAATACGAACCGGAACACGTTGCGCCAAACGCACCCATTCAAGGTTAGAGTCGATGGTCGCCATCCCTTTGTCGTCACGCGTGCTGCTGGCGTTGGTGACCCCAGCGGCAACACTATCAACAGTCCCTTTCAGCACTTTGTTACTGCCAAGCGGCGTGATCTCTGCACGATACCCAGGGCGCACCCCTTCCAGCTTAGTTTCTTCCATATAGGCCAGTACATAGAAAGAGTTCTGTTTCACCAGCGCAACCGCCGTTGATCCACGAGTAATAAACTCACCGGTATAGACGTTGAGGTTGGTCACCCAGCCATCCGCTGGCGCGCGGATCACCGTGCGTTCAAGATCCAGTTTTGCCAGATCGCGGGTCGCCTGCGCTTTCGCTAACTGATGCAGAACCGTTTGTAGTACGTTGTTGGCCTGGTCGATCTCTTCGCGAGACATCGCCTGCACACCGAGACGATTACGACGTCCGGCCTCCTGGCGTTTCTCCTGTGCCAGTACCTGATAATAAGCAACATCGGCTTGCGCTTCCTCAAGCGCCTTTTGATAGCGCGGCTGGTCGATGGTGAACAGTACCTGTCCTTTTTTCACCAGCTGGTTATCATGAACATTCACCTGGGTAATGAGTCCAGAAACGTCCGGCGCGATCGCAACGACATCAGCGCTAAAGCGCGCGTCACGCGTCCACGGGGATTCGGTGTAATAGACCCAGGCATTAAAAATTGCGATGAAGGCCAGAATGACTAATACGACCGTGATGGCCGTACGGGAGAATTTTCTTATTAGTGTTTTCACTTCAACCTCAAACGAACAGTCGCGATATCAAATAAAACAAGCAGCAATAGAGCGCGGTGTTGAACAACGCCGGATGCCAGACAAAGTCGTAGATACCTGTTGGCACAAGTACCCGGCGCACCAGCCAGAAAATCGCCAGTGATAAAAGCAATTCAAAAAATATCGGTGGGAAGGACAGCCCAAACACCACGATAACGGGAAACAGACTCATGTCGACCTTGGTTGTATAGAGAGAGCAGGCGTTATTATTTTCAGCATCTGTCGCCGCAGAGAAGGGCATGGAAAGCCGGGCGAGAGCAACATTGCTGTAGATTGATATTTAATATATTAGCGTAACTGTTATGCTGTTATCTATATTATGTGATCTAAATCACTTTTAAGTCAGAGTGAATAATGGAACGACTAAAACGCATGTCGGTGTTTGCCAAAGTAGTTGAATTTGGCTCTTTTACCGCCGCCGCCAGACAGCTACAGATGAGCGTTTCGTCCATCAGTCAGACGGTGTCAAAACTGGAAGATGAGTTGCAGGTAAAGCTGTTAAACCGTAGTACACGCAGCATTGGTCTGACTGAAGCCGGCAGAATTTACTACCAGGGCTGCCGTCGGATGCTCCATGAAGTGCAGGATGTTCATGAGCAACTGTATGCCTTCAATAACACCCCCATCGGGACGCTGCGCATTGGCTGTTCTTCAACTATGGCACAAAATGTTCTCGCCGGGCTGACAGCAAAAATGCTGAAAGAATACCCAGGTTTGAGCGTCAATCTGGTTACCGGAATTCCTGCCCCCGACCTGATTGCCGATGGTCTGGATGTGGTAATCCGCGTCGGCGCGTTGCAGGATTCCAGCCTGTTTTCCCGCCGTCTGGGCGCGATGCCGATGGTGGTGTGCGCCGCGAAAAGCTATCTCACACAATACGGCATACCGGAAAAACCCGCCGATTTGAGTAGTCATTCATGGCTTGAATACAGCGTGCGGCCCGACAATGAATTTGAACTGATCGCACCGGAAGGGATCTCGACTCGCCTGATCCCACAAGGAAGATTTGTGACTAATGATCCGATGACGCTGGTGCGCTGGCTGACGGCGGGTGCCGGGATCGCCTACGTGCCGCTGATGTGGGTGATCAACGAGATCAATCGTGGGGAGCTGGAGATCCTGCTGCCGCGTTACCAGTCAGATCCACGCCCGGTTTATGCGTTGTATACCGAAAAAGATAAACTGCCGCTGAAGGTACAGGTCGTGATCAACTCGCTGACGGATTATTTTGTTGAGGTCGGTAAATTGTTTCAGGAGATGCATGGGCGCGGGAAAGAGAAGTAATTCATATTGTACTGTTACGTTGTTCAAACCTGTGCCAACGGGTTCCCCTCACCCTAACCCTCTCCCCAAAGGGGCGAGGGGACCGTTCGTGCACGTAGAAAGATTAATTATCCTTCTGAAAATAGTGAAATTATTACGCAGTACCGCCAACAGTCAGGTTATCGACTTTCAACGTTGGCTGGCCCACGCCAACCGGCAAACTTTGCCCTTCTTTACCGCAGACACCCACGCCGTTATCCAGTTTCAGGTCGTTGCCAACCATCGAAATCTGCTGCATGGTTTCGATACCGGAACCAATCAACGTTGCGCCTTTCACCGGCTTCGTTACTTTACCGTTTTCAATCAGATATGCTTCTGAAGTGGAGAAAACGAATTTGCCGGAGGTGATATCCACCTGACCGCCACCAAAGTTCGGTGCATAGATACCGTACTCAACGGATTCAATAATTTCCTGCGGGGTCGATTTACCCGGCAGCATATAGGTGTTGGTCATACGCGGCATGGGCAGATGGGCGTAGGATTCACGGCGACCGTTGCCAGTCGGCGTCATCCCCATCAAACGCGCGTTGAGTTTATCCTGCATGTAGCCTTTCAGAATGCCGTTCTCAATCAGCACGTTGTACTGGCCTGGCGTACCTTCGTCATCAATCGCCACCGAACCTCGGCGATCGACCATCGTGCCATCATCAACCACGGTACACAGTTCTGAAGCCACCAGCTCCCCGACCTGTCCACTAAATACTGAAGTGCCACGGCGGTTGAAGTCGCCTTCCAGACCGTGACCAACCGCTTCATGCAACAGCACGCCCGGCCAACCTGCGCCAAGTACTACCGGCATGGTGCCCGCTGGTGCAGCAACGGCAGAAAGATTGACCAGCGCCATACGCACTGCTTCTTTTGCCCATGCATCCGCACGGACTTCGCCGTCGAGATCGGCAAGGAAGAATTCATAACCAAAACGACCGCCGCCGCCACTGGCACCGCGTTCGCGTTTGCCATCTTCTTCGACGAGAACGCTCACGGAAAGACGCACCAGCGGACGGACATCCGCCGCTAGCGTGCCGTCGGTGGCCGCAACCAAAATTAATTCATAGACACCACTGAGGCTGGCAGTCACTTCCTGTACGCGCTTGTCCGCTTCGCGGGCAACCTTATCGACGCGACGCAGGATATCCAGCTTCTCTTCACGGCTCATGCTTTGCAGCGGATCTACCGAGGTATACAACGGGCTATGCTCTACCGCGCCCAGCGTCTGTACTTTACCATCACCACTATCACGGACGATGGTGCGCGCCGCTTGCGCACTCTGTTCCAGCGCCAGCAGGCTGATTTGGTCAGCGTAAGCAAATCCGGTTTTTTCACCGCTGATTGCACGCACACCAACGCCCTGATCGATGTTGTAAGAACCATCTTTAATAATGCGGTCTTCTAAAACCCAGGATTCGTGATAGCTCGACTGAAAATAGAGATCGCCATAATCAAGGCGACGTTCGGCCAGTTGACCGAGGATCGCGAACAAGTCCTGATGTTTCAGGCCGTTCGCCGCTAGCAATTGTTCACTTACCAGGTTAAGACTCATCGTTTTTGCTACTCGTTAGTTACTGCAGTAGAGGATTTTTTACGGCTGCCGGATGCGGCGTGAACGCCCTATCCAGCCTACGGTTATGTTCCGGTTTGTAGGCCTGATAAGACGCACAGCGTCGCATCAGGCAACGGCTGTCGGATGCGGCGTAAACGCCTTATCCGACCTACGGTTATGTTCCGTTTGTAGGCCTGATAAGACGCACAGCGTCGCATCAGGCAACGGCTGCCGGATGCGGCGTGAACGCCCTATCCGACCTACGGTTATGTTCTGGCTCGTTGGCCTTTGGCAACGATTATCCTATGAGATTGGGGCAATTACGCGCCCTCGTCAAATCATTGCGCTTTTTCTTTACGCGGTTGGCGCAACACTTCGTTGATTTGCGGATCGTCCAGCGGACCCGAAATGTGATAGCGCAAAATGGAGACTTTGCTCCACAGCGGCCCCAGCACTTTACTGGCGGCAAACACTGCCGCGCCAACAATGGGGTTAACCGCAAAAGCCGCAGCCACGCCCACCGTCGCAGAAATCTCTGGTGCGACAACCGCTTCCATATTCAGGTCGCGACGTACCAGATTTACCGACCCTTTCATGGCGATATCCGCCTCCAGGCCATCCACCAGCGTGTCGTCGGTGTGCATAACGCCGTCTTTAATCCACGCGGTGCTGCGAATGGAGTCAAAATAGAACCCTTCGCCAAAAGTGTCTCTGAAATCAAAACGCAGCTTACGCATCAGGGCATCTACGCTCAATAAGCGCAGCAATTGCCCGGCATGTCCGGTATTGATTTCGGTAATTTCGCCTTTACCCAGTTGAGTATGAATGATGCCATTCAACGTCGCCTCATCTGGCTGCCACGGTGCTTTACGCCAGTGTAAATCGTAATCCACATTAAATGACGACTGCCGTATGGGCGTCGTGACACCAAAAAATTCTGCGGCGGCATCAATTTTCTGCCCGCGCAGTTTTCCTTTCAGCGAGGTACGTTCATTCCCCGGATTATTAACCCATTCACCATCGGCAGTAAGCCGCGAGAAACCAGTATCAATCAGTCCATTGGTCAGCGTTAATGTATCGCCAGAAATGGTGAGATCACTGTCAATACGACCGAATTTTTGCCCCCAGAACCAGCACTCTGCGCATCGTATTTGTGCGTCCGGCCAGCCACGGAAGTTAATGCGCTCCGTTGTCGGGAAAGGTGATGACGGCGTTGAATCACCACGAGTTTTCGCCACGCTCGGGTTGTAATAAAGATATTTGATATTCGCCAGCCACGGCGCGTTATTACGCATCGCCAGCGTGGCGTTGATTTCACGCCCTTGCGCCTCAACCTGGGTGCCATTTGCCGTCGGTTGCGAAACAATACTCAGGTTATTCCATTGCTGATTTCCCAGCGACAACATAGGCGTACGTAACGTTATGTGTTGTGGGAAACTCGCTGCACCACCGACACTCTCCGCCGCACCTTTCTGAAACAGGGCCAGCCACTCGGCACCATTCATCGGCGGCATATTGAGTTCAACACCACTTTGTTCCGGCAACGGCGGGAGCGTTTTACTGTCTGCCGCCCAAATAGCACGGTCGAGCGTCAGCTTTTGACCGAGCAACCAGCGGCTATTGAAATGGTTATCCGCACCAGCCTGTCCGGTTAAATCAAAGCTGTTGAGATTGCCATCAACCTTAACGTTTACCGGCAGTGGTTCACCCGCAGGTTTGGCTAACGGTGAAGGTAAGTGACTGCTCACATTCTTCAAATCGCCGTTTAGCTCTACGTTATACGTCGCGCCAGCATGATAAGGCAGAACAATGCCCACTTTACCATCCCACGCCACGCTGCCACTCAATGCTTCGTTCACCGCTGCAGGCAGAACGCCGGTTTTCGCCGGTTGCCAGTTACCGTTGAGGTTTACCGCTACCTGGTAGGCTTTTGCCCCTTCTTTGGTGGAAAAATCCACGTTCAACGGCTGATTAAACCAGCTTGCTGTCAGTGATTCACTTTGCAGATCGCCATTGATAAAGCTGAATTTACCGCTCAAATTTTTCAGGGTGCTGGCGAGTGGTTTGATAAACAGACTGTTATTACGCAGCGTCACTTCACCTTTCGCGGTTACCAGCTCGCCGTTCAGCGGGATATCAAGATGTAAGCGAGCATTCACATCGCCGTCGAGCTGGAGTTCTTGCAGGGTCGCACCCAGAGAATCTTTCAGCGGTGTCTCATCAAAGTAAGGGCCAACGGCTTTACCCGGACCTTTAATGTCAGCGTCAATCAGCAGTTTTTCTTTTGAGTAGTCAGGGATCACTGCGGTAAGATTACTCGCGCGCACGCCGCCCAGATTAACGCCATCGGTTTTCATCCATAAACCGTCGTTAATAAAGTCCAGTTCAATATCAAGGTTAGTTAATGCAGGCCAGTCCGGCTGGAAGGCAAACTTCGCGTTGCGCAGCGGCACCAGCACTTCAAACTGACCTTCGTTGTGTTTATAGGGGAAGAGTTGCGGATTGCCACCATAAACCAGCGTCGCGTTATCCGCTTCACCGCCCTGAATCGCGCCACTTAAGTAATCAACCAGGTCTTTACCCATCAAGTTTTCCGGGAAATAGCGCCAGGCTTGTGAACCATCATCGGTACTGATGCCAGCCAGAATACCCAGCCAGGGTTCATCGTTAGCAGGTTGCAGGTAACGAAAACCGCCGCGCGCATGGACGGCTTTGGCTTTAACGTCAATATTACGCCCATCCAGCTGGAAACCTTTGTTATTGTTCAGCCAGCTTATAGTTGCCTGGCCGTCGGCGATTTCTAGTGGCGCACGGAATACCGTTTCGTAAGGCATCTTTGCCTGCTTCATCGACGCGGTAAGCAAACCATTTTCAACGCTGCCGGAAAGCGTCCCGGAGAAGTGTTCCGCACCCGGTAATAATTTCCATTGCTTCCAGGCCAGATCGCTCCACGATGCCTGAAAACGGGTCTTGTCTGCCGCCTGAAGCGGGATATCCAGCGCCAGAGTGTTAATCTTGCCGCTCGGTTGTGTGGAGCGCCAAACATCACCCAGTGCAGGTGAAAGTTTCGCGGCCAGCGGGCGTATGCCCTCCAGGCCTGCCAGCTCCAGATTACTGGCGCGAATCCGGAGTTCGTCACTGCGTTTATTGTCTTTGCCGCCAACGTCCTGTTCCGGTATCCAGGCCAGCGTCAATGCTCCGCTCGGCCAGGGTTTGCCGTCCATCGTGATCCGTGTATCGGGAATAGAGAACTGCCAGCCCGGATTTTCACGCGTAATATGCGCGGTCAGATTATCCACCGACAGCGTATGCGTTTGCTTCTCGCCCAACCAGCTGGCACCGCCCTGTTTCAGCCAGACGTCACCGCCGGTTACATCGCCTTTGTCGATCGTCATCCAGCCTTCAAGGGAGAACTGTGCCGTTTCCAGCGCAATATTGTCCTGCATCCATTTACCGAGCCACGGCTTCAGGTCGATGTCATCCGCCTGGAGCCAGACGCGACCATTGCTTAACAACCCCTCATCATCGCGCAAATCCATGCGCACCTGCATCACGCCGTGCTGTCCGGTAAGGCTGGAGAGGCTTACCAGGCCTTCCGCACGGTGTCGACGTGGATCGTTCAGCCAGGTGAGTTGTGGGATCGCCAGCTCGGCGCGCTGACCGGATGGCGTCAGGAAACTGACTTCACTGTCGCGAAGATCGAAATGGTCAAATTGACGAAGAAACAGATCGCTGATGTGACTGGCTTCCAGACTGTCATCACTACCACCGCTGGTGATAGGAGTGTTGGTGCGAAAGCGCAGCTGCCAGAAAGTGAGGTCGCGAAACTGCCAGCGCATATGTAACAGGCTCTGCCAGACATCCAGCGCCAGAGTAACGCGTTTAACCGAAAATTCGCCGCCATCTTTTAGTTCTGCACGGATGTCGTGTGCTTCAAGCGTCGGGCCAAAATTCTGCCAGCTGGCTGAGAGCTGACTGGCTTCTACCGGCATGCCAGTCGCGGATTCTATTTTGTTGAGGATTTCCGGACGCCAGGCGTCAAGATGCGGTAAAGCAATACGCAGGCCGCTAACCAGCAGGGCAGCGATCACAACGAGCGCGGCTCCAGTAAGCAGTAAAATCCCCGGCAATCGCCTCACCCGTCACTCCTTGTCTGCTAAAAATGTGACTCAAAAACCCTTTGCCGGATGGCGGCCCAGCATCTGTTTACATCATTACGACGTCAAACTGCTCCTGGTTATAGAGCGGTTCAATTTGTACTTTAACCTGTTTGCCAACGAAAATTTCCACTTCCGCCAGCGAGTGTGACTCTTCGCCTTTCAAGGCTTCAGCTACTGCCGGAGAAGCATAGACCAGGAAACGGTCGGAGTCGTAAGCATGGTGGACACGAACAATCTCGCGCATGATTTCATAGCATACCGTTTCCACGGTTTTCACCGTTCCGCGACCGTGGCAGGTTGGGCATTCGTTACACAGTACGTGCTCAATGCTTTCGCGGGTGCGTTTACGCGTCATCTCCACCAGCCCCAGCGCCGAAAAACCATTAACGCTGGTTTTCACCCGGTCTTTGCTCAACGCCTGCTCCAGCGAGTGCAGCACTCGGCGGCGGTGATCTTCATTATTCATATCGATGAAATCAATAATGATAATCCCGCCCAGATTACGCAACCGTAACTGGCGAGCGATAGCCTGCGTCGCTTCAATATTGGTATTGAAAATGGTGTCGTCCAGATTGCGATGACCGACAAACGCTCCGGTATTGATGTCCACGGTGGTCATCGCTTCGGTCTGGTCGATAATGAGATAACCACCGGATTTCAGTTCTACTTTGCGTTCCAGCGCTCGCTGGATTTCGTTTTCGACATCAAAGAGATCGAAAATCGGCTGGCGTCCTGTGTAATGCTCCAGCTTGCTTGTCATCTCGGGAATGTACTCCGAGGTGAACTCAAGTAACGCTTCGTAAGTCAGGCGTGAGTCAACGCGAATGCGGTCCAGTTCGGCATCGGCGAAATCACGCAGAACACGCTGCGCCAGCGCCAGTTCGCCGTACAGCTGATAACGGGTCTGCGGGCGTTTTTTACGCTCCATAACTTTGGTCCAGACGCGTTTCAGATAAGCGGCATCGGAGGCCAGTTCAGCCTCGCCAACCCCTTCCGCTGCGGTACGGATGATAAACCCGCCCTGCTCGTCGCAATACTCTGCGACCACTTTTTTCAGGCGTTCACGTTCTGATTCGCTTTCAATACGTTGGGAAACCCCAACGTGAGAAGCCCCTGGCATAAACACCAGATAGCGAGAAGGGAGCGTGATATCGGTGGTCAGGCGCGCACCTTTAGTGCCAAGCGGATCTTTCACCACCTGCACCATCAGATCTTGCCCCTGACGAACCAGTTCCGAGATGTCGCGCACCGTGAATTGCTTTTGTTCTTCACCCGCCACACATTCGGTGTGCGGCATGATGTCGGATGCATGAAGAAACGCGGCTTTATCCAGCCCAATATCTACAAAAGCCGCCTGCATACCCGGAAGTACACGACTTACACGACCCTTGTAGATATTGCCTACTATTCCGCGTCGCGCCTCACGTTCAATATGAATTTCCTGCAGAATACCGCCATCAATATACGCCACTCGCGTTTCCGAAGGCGTTACGTTTACTAACAATTCAGCCGTCATGTTTATCCCTTTTCTCACGCAGTGCGTTAAAATTACTTAATAATTCATACGTTTCAACCAGCGGTAAGCCGACTACGGCGTGATAGCTGCCATTTATCTTCCTGACAAAACAGCCACCCAGCCCCTGAATACCGTATGCACCTGCTTTATCTAACGGTTCATCGCTGGCGACATAGCCCGCGATGTCTTCGTCTGTTAACGTTCTGAAAGTCACATCGGTGACCACCAGGCAATCGAGAATGTGCTGGCTGTCGGCCAACGCCACTGCTGTCATCACCTGATGGGTCTGACCCGATAATTTGCGCAACATCTGCGCCGCATGCTCTGCGTCGCGCGGTTTCTCCAGCACTTCTCCGTTCAGGATAACGATAGTATCCGCACCCAGCACCGGGAGATCCTTCGCCGTTTGCGCGACACCTGCCCGTGCTTTCTCGCGCGCCAGACGCACAACATACTGCTGCGCGCTCTCCTGCGGCTGACGCTGCTCCTCAATGCCCGTAACAATACGTTCAAAGGTCACGCCAAGTTGCGCAAGTAACTCCTGACGACGCGGAGAACCGGAAGCTAAATACAGAGAAGTCATAGAAACCTTTATTGCACTGCAAACTGCTGACGGACTTTGCGCATCAGCAAGAAAATCCACGGCCAGAGCACCCCATTGACTACACTACTCCAGAACACTTCCGGTCTGAAAGAGACGTTAATCACTAAAAACTCTGCCCAGAAAACAATAATATCCACCACCAGCGAAAGCAACATGACGACCAGCGCCTGCTGCCATAATGCGAGGTTGCGGAAAAGCTGGTATTTCAGCGCCACCAGGTAAGCAATGATGCTCATCGCCAATACGCGTACGCCAAGCGTCGAGCCGCTGATCAGATCCAGTATGGCACCCATCACAAAACCTGTGCCCACATTTACGCGATGAGGCAAGGCCAGGATCCAATACAACAAGATGAGTAACACCCAGTTTGGCCGGAAAACAATCAGGTTATCTGGCCAGGGCATGATTTGCAGCAACAGCGCAATGAGGAAAGAGAGCCAGATTACCCAGCGTCCCTGGCTACGATAGCTCGCCACTATTGCCCTCCCGGCGCACGCGCAGGCGGTTGAGCACCACTTTGCGGCGGCGTAGCCCTTTGTGGAGAGCGATTAGCAGCAGGCTGTGTCGGCGCAGCAGGCGCAGTAGCTGCATTTCCTGTCGCCGGTTGCTGCGGAGTCGGCTGAGCGATCCCCGTTGCCGGTTCAGGTAACTTTGGCCCCATCGCGTCTGGCGAAGGCAATACCTGCGGCATCATCTGCATCAGACGTTCATTAGCAACACGATGCACCTCTTCCGGCGTCATCGGGTTAGCGCCGTTACGATCTGCCCCCCACAGCAGCAGCAGATAACGCAAACGTTGCAGCCCTGCAGTCGGACGCGCCTGAATCACAGTATAAGCGCGCTGGGTATCGAGTTTTACGGAAGAGACAACCGCGACCGGATAGCCTTCCGGGAAACGACCGCCCAGACCGGAAGTCACCAGCACATCACCAACACGAATATCCGTATTCGCCGGCAGATGCTCAAGCTGCAAATCATCCGTACAACCGTTACCGGCTGCAATTACGCGGATATCGTTGCGCAGCACCTGGATTGGCAGCGCGTGGGTCGCATCACAAATCAGCAGCACGCGACTGGTCAGTTTAGCGACGGCCACCACCTGACCAACAACACCTTTGTCGCTGATGACCGGCTGGCCTTCATAAACGCCATTAACGCTACCTTTATCGATAACAACTTGATCGCTATAAGGATCGTTAACCGTGGAGATAACCTGAGTCACCATTTTCTGCTCATCCTGACGCAGCGGGGAACCCAGCAGCTCGCGCAGACGCGCGTTCTCCTGTTTGTATTGTCCAAGCATCAGCAGTTCACTGTTTTTCAGCAACAGTTCCTGACGTAACGCCCGGTTTTCAAGTTCTAATTGGTCACGCGAGGCCAGCGTCTGCGATACGCCATCCAGCAATTCACGAGGAGCATTGGAAACAAAGTAGAAAGGACTGACGGCGGTATCCATATAAGTACGGATTTGACTGAACGTCCCCAGGCGGCTGTCGGCAATAATAATGCCGAGCGCCACCAGCACCGCCAGAATAAGGCGAATCTGTAGCGACGGGCCACGGCTAAAAATTGGCTTCATAAGTTATGCGTATTCTCGTATCAGACCAGGCAGGGTAAACAGACACTTCCCCTGCCTGCATCCGATTACTCTTCGCTGAACAGGTCGCCGCCGTGCATGTCGATCATTTCCAGCGCTTTGCCGCCACCGCGCGCCACACAGGTCAGCGGGTCTTCAGCAACAACGACTGGAATGCCGGTTTCTTCCATTAACAAACGGTCAAGGTTACGCAGCAGTGCGCCACCACCGGTGAGCACCATGCCGCGCTCGGAGATGTCGGAAGCCAGTTCCGGCGGGCACTGTTCCAGTGCAACCATTACCGCGCTCACAATACCGGTCAGCGGTTCCTGCAGTGCTTCGAGGATTTCATTGGAGTTCAGGGTAAAACCGCGTGGAACACCTTCTGCCAGGTTACGGCCACGAACTTCGATTTCACGGACTTCATCGCCCGGATAAGCCGAACCGATTTCGTGCTTGATACGTTCTGCGGTGGCTTCACCGATCAGAGAACCGTAATTACGACGCACATAGTTGATGATAGCTTCGTCGAAACGGTCACCACCAATGCGCACAGAAGAGGAGTAAACCACACCGTTCAAGGAGATAACAGCAACTTCAGTGGTACCACCACCGATATCAACCACCATAGAACCGGTCGCTTCAGAAACCGGCAGGCCAGCACCAATTGCGGCAGCCATCGGTTCTTCAATCAGGAAGACTTCACGGGCACCAGCGCCCTGCGCGGATTCACGAATTGCGCGGCGTTCAACCTGGGTCGCGCCAACCGGCACACAAACCAGAACGCGCGGGCTTGGACGCATAAAGCTGTTGCTGTGCACTTGTTTGATGAAGTGCTGGAGCATTTTTTCAGTCACGAAGAAGTCGGCGATAACGCCGTCTTTCATTGGGCGAATGGCAGCAATATTGCCCGGCGTACGGCCCAGCATCTGCTTCGCGTCATGACCTACTGCAGCTACGCTTTTCGGTGAACCGGCACGATCCTGACGAATGGCCACCACGGAAGGCTCATTCAATACGATGCCTTGTCCTTTTACATAAATGAGGGTATTCGCAGTACCCAGGTCAATGGACAAGTCATTGGAAAACATGCCACGAAATTTTTTCAACATACTAAGGGATAATCCTGAAAGCTGGGGCGGAAAAGAAAATCCGCTTACTTTACCAACCACACGCAGCAGCGACAAGGCGCAAAAATCATCTGCTACGGTGAAAATTAGTGCAGTTCGTTTCCTTTGTTACAAATCTCTGCCTGAGTCCAGAAAGGCTTAATGCATCAGCAGCATTCCTCGCCTGTTTGCAACCGCGTAAGGTCATTCATCTGCATATGTGCTGCAACAATCTGGCGAGCAGACAAGCACACTCCCATGAGACGCAGCGCGCGTTATTCTACGTGAAAACGGATTAAACGGCAGGTTAAACCGAGTATCTTTGTGAATATTTTTTCACGTTAGTATCAAGTGGCTGTGAGGACGCGAAAAAATCCCCTTGCCCGCCTGTAACACCGCGCTGAATCAGGGTCTGCCACTCGCTTCGCGAACGCACGCCGGTGGCGTAAACCTGGGTGCTGGTCCCGGAGCAGGCTTCCACCAGGCTTTGAACCAGCAGCTGGTTCTCCGTTCGCTTCTCAATGTTTCTGACCAGCCCCGGATGGAGCTTGAGTAACTCAACATTAAGTTCTTTGATCCAACTGGTACTTACCAGCGTCAAACCAGCCTGGTTGACGGCTACCCGTACCCCTAAAGCATTCACTAAACGAATAACAGGTTGTAAACGACTGATATGTTGACCTACATCGGCCTCTGCAAGTTCAATAATCATGCGTTTTCGTTGTGATTTTTCACATTGCATTAACGTATCGCGCAGCCAACGCTGAAAACGCGGGCGAATCAGCGACTCAACGGTAACCTGAATCGCCAGATTTTCCTCTGGCCAGTAACGCAATAGTGGAATAAGACGGCTGATTTGCAGACGGTCATACTCTTCCGATAAGCCAAACTGCAAGACCATCGGCATATACTCCGCCGAGCTAACCTCTTCATTACCATCGAAGATGCGGCACATGAGTTCGCGATGATGAACCTGACCTTCGCGAGTAACCGCCGGTTTTTGATAAAGGCGCGGGCCGCCGCGACTGAGCATTTGCTCGATAAGCGTACGCCAGCGAACATTACCGCGTCCTTTTTCAGGCAACGAGTCATCGTAAATAGCCCAGCTATTGCCGCCCTGCAATCCCGCATTACGCGTGGCAGACTCTGCATGTTCCATTACCTGCTCGGTATCCTGACCACTACGCCAGGCGCAGATACCAATGTGGATCATATCGTCGCGATCGAGCATTTTATTGTTCGGCAAGGTATCAACGGCTTTGATTAACTGACCGGCGATGCTCTCTGCCTCTTTTAACGTCCGGTGCGGTAACAGCGCAGCAAAATCACTGCGGTGGTAACGCGCCAGCAGTGCGCCAGGGTAGAGCATCATAAATGTCGACAGCAGATTCGTCAGAGTGAAGAACTGTTCTTCAACCTGGCTGTGCCCCCAGGTATCGCTCAACATATTGAAATCCGGCAGACGAATCATCATCACGATCCCGTGGGTACCTACTTTCTCCTGATCTTCCAGTAACGTTGCTAACTGATTATCGAAAAAGAGTCGGTTATTGAGGCCGGTTTTCACGTCCTGGGCGGCATAAGAGCGGATCAGCGTATCAAGACGGCTGTGTTGTTCGCGTGCGTTCTGAATTTCACGAAGCAGCGTATCCAGCGCACTGCTGGTTCTGGGCGGCCATTCATAGATGGTTCCCAACACATTAGAGCCACGCTCACCGTTTAAGATACGAGTAGCCCGGGTTTCCAGCAATTCTTGCCCGGCAAGTTGCCGTTGTAACCAGCGTACCGCCAGGAAGAGCATAACAATGATAAAGCCAATCGCCCCCGTGAGCGGCGCGGTGGTCATCAACGAATGGAAATAGTTGCCCATCGGATCCTGATAAACCAGACGCAACGACATCCCCGGATGCTTTATCAACGGAACGCTCAGTTCGCGAAACAGATCGCTGGAGCCAACTGGACGATAACTACCATTTCTGGCCAGGGTATAAACCTGTTTATCACCATGGAGCAGGTCTACACGAACGATATCTGCCGACATCATTAATTCGGTAATTTGTGGCCTTAATACGCTGAAGTCATTCGACACAAGGTGGGTATCAATCGCCGTCGCCACCGCCTGAACGCGATGACTAAACTTATACTGAATGGCGTTGTAGAAACTTAGCGAACAGCCCAGCAAAGTCACAAAAATTGTTAACCCGGTGAGCAGCGTAACAAAGGCCGAAAATTTCGTCGTTAATCTCATCCTTGTGTTAACTCCGATAGTGAGGAAGCGGGCATACTAGCAAATCAGATTTATCTCGCAATTTATTGCGCTTCATCGGCTTTGCTTTTCCATTAGCGAGTATAGTCTTCAGAAATTATTTTCCAATCCATCATGCACATGAGGACCACTTATGCAGGCGTTACTTTTAGAACAGCAGGACGGCAAAACTCTCGCATCAGTACAGACTCTGGACGAAAGTCGCCTGCCGGAGGGCGATGTCACGGTCGATGTTCACTGGTCGAGCCTGAACTATAAAGATGCGCTGGCGATTACCGGTAAGGGAAAAATCATCCGTAATTTTCCGATGATTCCTGGGATCGATTTTGCCGGAACTGTACGCACCAGCGAAGATCCGCGTTTTCATGCCGGTCAGGAGGTGTTACTCACTGGCTGGGGCGTTGGTGAAAACCACTGGGGTGGGCTGGCGGAGCAGGCGCGAGTGAAAGGTGACTGGCTGGTTGCCATGCCGCAAGGGCTGGACGCGCGTAAAGCAATGATTATCGGTACTGCCGGTTTTACCGCCATGCTGTGTGTGATGGCGCTGGAAGATGCCGGTGTTCGCCCGCAGGACGGGGAGATTGTCGTGACGGGTGCCAGTGGTGGCGTCGGCAGTACCGCCGTGGCGCTGCTGCATAAGTTGGGTTATCAGGTCGTTGCCGTTTCCGGTCGCGAAAGTACCCATGAATATCTGAAAAGTTTAGGTGCTAGCCGTGTTCTCCCTCGTGATGAGTTTGCCGAATCCCGTCCTCTGGAAAAACAAGTCTGGGCTGGGGCAATTGACACCGTTGGCGACAAAGTGCTGGCAAAAGTGCTGGCGCAAATGAATTACGGCGGCTGCGTGGCGGCCTGTGGTCTGGCGGGTGGTTTTACTCTGCCAACCACGGTCATGCCATTTATTCTGCGTAATGTCCGTTTGCAAGGGGTGGATTCAGTAATGACGCCACCAGAACGCCGCGCACAAGCCTGGCAGCGACTGGTCGCCGATTTACCGGAATCATTCTATACCCAGGCGGCAAAAGAGATATCTCTGGCAGAGGCACCGAAGTTTGCCGAGGCCATCATTAATAACCAGATCCAGGGTCGCACGCTGGTGAAGGTTAACTAACCATTTAGCAAGGAATAATAAGAGAGGGAACTCATTTTGAAATCATTATTCAATCGGTTAACGGGAAAAGCGGTTAGCCGGACAGCTTTCGTCGAACATCTTGGTCAGGAAGTTGTACAACATCATCCAAACTGGAAAGTCATGATTTCGACTGACCATAAATTGATGCGCATTGATACGGGTCACCAAACGGTGGAAATCACCCTTGATGATGCCTACAAACGTTATCAAGCCGCACCAGACCCGCTGCAAGAAGTGGCTGCAGATATGCTGAAACAGCTTGCAGAAATGCTGCCGACCGGGCGCTGTATTGTTCCGGTGATTAAAGAAAAAGCCTGGCTGGATACCGTTCGCCAACAGCTTAGCCAGTATGAGTCTGATCCAGAGGTCCTCAACGCCTCGCTGGATTTTGCCTGGGAAGACTTTAACGATGAGTTAATTATCTTGTTTGCTGAAGATGGTAGCGAAACCATGCGCTATCTGATGCGCTACGAAGTGACCATTGACCGCGAAAAAGCCATCAGTAATTTGAAGCAAATATTGCCGGAAGTTACGGCTGAAATCGTTGATACAGGCGCAAACGATGGAAAAGTTGCCGTTATCTCCGCAGGGGGTACTTATGAGCCCAGTCTGATGCTCATTGACGATCTTTGGGTGCAATCACCCGATCCTGAATGCGGCGACCTGTTAGTGACCGTTCCCTCCAGAGGAAAACTGTTTTTCACCCACAATGATCAGCCAGCAAATCTCAGTGCATTACGACAGTTAACAGAACAATGCTTCCGTGAGGATGACCATCCTCTGACAACACAGATATTCATCCGCCGTAACGGTCACTTTTATCCCTGGGTAGAAACCTTGCATTAACGCAACCTCCGTCATGCTTGAAAAAGCTTGTCGGAGTATGTGATGAAAACTGCAAACTCACCGAAGCCGATTTTGCTACCAAATCGGCTTTTTTATTGTCAGGTGGCAAATTCTGAAAGCATCAGATAGCCGCACTGCCGCCTGACAAAACAGTTTACCTTCTGCAAAATGGGGGGAATAATCTGATTTTGTTTGACTAAAAATTAATCACTCGAACCTATTTAATGCTGAGCATTGTCAATCGGTTAATTTTGCGTGCTTTAGCATTCACATCTATCCAGACGATGCAGTGAAAATTGGGTAATCCCCAGCAACCGCTGCGTAATGTCGTCTATCTTGTCGCGATCCTGGCATCCCTACATTATTTGTGGTCTGTGAAGATTATCTCATTGCAGCCCCTCATCTTCGCAGGGCTGGCTTTACAGCTTTTCACCTTACGTTATAAGAAGTTCCGTCGATGATGGCGCTAATTTCGTGAATTGTGCGGCTTGTTGCAAATTACACGGTGTTGAAGGTTATTTACATGTTAGCTGTTGATTATCTTCCCTGATAAGACCAGTATTTAGCTGCCAATTGCTACGAAATCGTTATAATGTGCGACCTCGTCCTCCCTGACGCAGTTTTTGCGCTGCGGAAAAGGTGACATTGGCGCAACGAAGGTATATTTTGTTTTTTGCCGGAGGATAGCAGCAGATCGCTGCACAATGTCCGTCAAGTCTAACATTGACACTCTGGGGCAAAATAGACCGGCGTCCCGGCCTGCTGGAATTTATCGCTATGCATACAGCTGTCGGGGCATACGCTTTACAGACGGCGGTGAAACGCCTGTCACAATCACACTAAACAAAGAGTACGGAACCCACTCATGGATATTCGTAAGATTAAAAAACTGATCGAGCTGGTTGAAGAATCAGGCATCTCCGAACTGGAAATTTCTGAAGGCGAAGAGTCAGTACGCATTAGCCGTGCAGCTCCTGCCGCAAGTTTCCCTGTGATGCAACAAGCTTACGCTGCACCAATGATGCAGCAGCCAGCTCAATCTAACGCAGCCGCTCCGGCGACCGTTCCTTCCATGGAAGCGCCAGCAGCAGCGGAAATCAGTGGTCACATCGTACGTTCCCCGATGGTTGGTACTTTCTACCGCACCCCAAGCCCGGACGCAAAAGCGTTCATCGAAGTGGGTCAGAAAGTCAACGTGGGCGATACCCTGTGCATCGTTGAAGCCATGAAAATGATGAACCAGATCGAAGCGGACAAATCCGGTACCGTGAAAGCAATTCTGGTCGAAAGTGGACAACCGGTAGAATTTGACGAGCCGCTGGTCGTCATCGAGTAACGAGGCGAACATGCTGGATAAAATTGTTATTGCCAACCGCGGCGAGATTGCATTGCGTATTCTTCGTGCCTGTAAAGAACTGGGCATCAAGACTGTCGCTGTGCACTCCAGCGCGGATCGCGATCTAAAACACGTATTACTGGCAGATGAAACGGTCTGTATTGGCCCTGCTCCGTCAGTAAAAAGTTATCTGAACATCCCGGCAATCATCAGCGCCGCTGAAATCACCGGCGCAGTAGCAATCCATCCGGGTTACGGCTTCCTCTCCGAGAACGCCAACTTTGCCGAGCAGGTTGAACGCTCCGGCTTTATCTTCATTGGCCCGAAAGCAGAAACCATTCGCCTGATGGGCGACAAAGTATCCGCAATCGCGGCGATGAAAAAAGCGGGCGTCCCTTGCGTACCGGGTTCTGACGGCCCGCTGGGCGACGATATGGATAAAAACCGTGCCATTGCTAAACGCATTGGTTATCCGGTGATTATCAAAGCCTCCGGCGGCGGCGGCGGTCGCGGTATGCGCGTAGTGCGCGGCGACGCTGAACTGGCACAATCCATCTCCATGACCCGTGCGGAAGCGAAAGCTGCTTTCAGCAACGATATGGTTTACATGGAGAAATACCTGGAAAATCCTCGCCACGTCGAGATTCAGGTACTGGCTGACGGTCAGGGCAACGCTATCTATCTGGCGGAACGTGACTGCTCCATGCAACGCCGCCACCAGAAAGTGGTCGAAGAAGCGCCAGCACCGGGCATTACCCCGGAACTGCGTCGCTACATCGGCGAACGTTGCGCTAAAGCGTGTGTTGATATCGGCTATCGCGGTGCAGGTACTTTCGAGTTCCTGTTCGAAAACGGCGAGTTCTATTTCATCGAAATGAACACCCGTATTCAGGTAGAACACCCGGTTACAGAAATGATCACCGGCGTTGACCTGATCAAAGAACAGCTGCGTATCGCTGCCGGTCAACCGCTGTCGATCAAGCAAGAAGAAGTTCACGTTCGCGGCCATGCGGTGGAATGTCGTATCAACGCCGAAGATCCGAACACCTTCCTGCCAAGTCCGGGCAAAATCACCCGTTTCCACGCACCTGGCGGTTTTGGCGTACGTTGGGAGTCTCATATCTACGCGGGCTACACCGTACCGCCGTACTATGACTCAATGATCGGTAAGCTGATTTGCTACGGTGAAAACCGTGACGTGGCGATTGCCCGCATGAAGAATGCGCTGCAGGAGCTGATCATCGACGGTATCAAAACCAACGTTGATCTGCAGATCCGCATCATGAATGACGAGAACTTCCAGCATGGTGGCACTAACATCCACTATCTGGAGAAAAAACTCGGTCTTCAGGAAAAATAAGACTGCTAAAGCGTCAAAAGGCCGGATTTTCCGGCCTTTTTTATTACTGGGGATCGACAACCCCCATAAGGTACAATCCCCGCTTTCTTCACCCATCAGGGACAAAAAATGGACACTCGTTTTGTTCAGGCCCATAAAGAGGCGCGCTGGGCGCTGGGGCTGACCCTTTTGTATCTGGCAGTTTGGTTAGTAGCCGCTTACTTATCTGGCGTTGCCCCCGGTTTTACCGGCTTTCCGCGCTGGTTTGAGATGGCCTGCATCCTGACGCCGCTGCTGTTTATTGGACTGTGCTGGGCGATGGTGAAATTTATCTATCGCGATATCCCACTGGAGGATGACGATGCAGCTTGAAGTAATTCTACCGCTGGTCGCCTATCTGGTGGTGGTGTTCGGTATCTCGGTTTATGCGATGCGTAAACGGAGCACCGGCACCTTCCTTAATGAGTATTTCCTCGGCAGCCGCTCTATGGGCGGTATTGTGCTGGCGATGACGCTCACCGCGACCTATATCAGTGCCAGTTCGTTTATCGGCGGGCCAGGAGCTGCTTATAAATACGGGCTGGGCTGGGTATTGCTGGCGATGATTCAGCTTCCTGCAGTCTGGCTTTCACTCGGTATTCTCGGCAAGAAGTTTGCGATTCTTGCGCGCCGCTACAATGCAGTGACGCTGAACGATATGCTGTTTGCCCGCTACCAGAGTCGTCTTCTGGTGTGGCTGGCGAGTTTGAGTTTGCTGGTTGCGTTCGTTGGTGCGATGACCGTGCAGTTTATCGGCGGTGCGCGCCTGCTGGAAACCGCGGCGGGTATTCCTTATGAAACCGGGCTGCTGATTTTTGGTATCAGCATTGCGTTATATACCGCCTTTGGTGGCTTTCGCGCCAGCGTGCTGAACGACACCATGCAAGGGCTTGTGATGCTGATTGGCACCGTTGTGCTGCTTATTGGCGTAGTACATGCCGCTGGCGGCTTAAGTAACGCAGTACAGACCTTGCAAACCATCGATCCGCAACTGGTTACGCCACAAGGCGCTGACGATATTCTGTCGCCTGCCTTTATGACGTCGTTCTGGGTACTGGTGTGTTTTGGCGTGATTGGCCTGCCGCATACTGCGGTGCGCTGTATCTCTTATAAAGACAGCAAAGCCGTACATCGGGGGATCATCATCGGTACGATTGTGGTCGCAATTCTGATGTTCGGTATGCACCTGGCCGGAGCGTTAGGTCGGGCGGTGATCCCCGATCTCACCGTACCGGATCTGGTGATCCCAACGTTAATGGTAAAAGTGCTGCCACCGTTTGCTGCCGGGATCTTCCTGGCTGCACCGATGGCTGCGATCATGTCGACAATTAACGCCCAACTGCTGCAAAGTTCCGCTACGATCATTAAAGATCTCTATCTGAATATCCGTCCGGATCAAATGCAAAACGAGACGCGTCTGAAGCGGATGTCGGCGGTAATTACGTTAGTTCTCGGCGCGTTGCTGCTGCTTGCCGCCTGGAAGCCGCCAGAAATGATCATCTGGCTGAATTTGTTGGCCTTCGGTGGGCTGGAAGCCGTTTTCCTGTGGCCGCTGGTGCTGGGTCTTTACTGGGAACGCGCCAACGCCAAAGGCGCGCTAAGTGCGATGATCGTTGGCGGCGTGCTGTATGCCGTACTCGCGACGCTGAATATTCAGTACCTGGGCTTCCACCCTATCGTGCCCTCGTTACTACTAAGTTTGCTGGCTTTCCTGGTCGGAAACCGTTTCGGTACATCCGTCCCGCAAGCTACCGTTTTGACTACTGATAAATAAAGAGTTTTGCCATGCCTTGGATCCAACTGAAACTGAACACCACCGGCGCGAACGCGGAAGATCTTAGCGATGCGCTGATGGAAGCGGGTGCCGTTTCTATCACTTTTCAGGATACCCACGATACGCCAGTATTTGAACCGCTGCCGGGCGAAACGCGCCTGTGGGGCGACACCGATGTGATTGGTCTGTTCGACGCTGAAACCGATATGAACGACGTGGTGGCGATTCTGGAAAACCATCCGCTGCTCGGCGCAGGCTTCGCGCATAAAATCGAACAACTAGAAGATAAAGACTGGGAGCGCGAATGGATGGATAATTTCCACCCGATGCGCTTTGGTGAACGACTGTGGATCTGCCCTAGCTGGCGTGATGTGCCGGACGAAAACGCCGTCAACGTGATGTTAGATCCAGGGCTGGCGTTTGGTACGGGTACCCATCCAACCACCTCTCTGTGCCTGCAATGGCTCGACAGCCTCGATTTAACCGGTAAAACAGTCATCGACTTTGGCTGTGGTTCCGGCATTCTGGCGATCGCGGCGCTGAAACTGGGTGCAGCAAAAGCCATTGGTATTGATATCGATCCGCAGGCGATTCAGGCCAGCCGCGATAACGCCGAACGTAATGGCGTTTCTGACCGTCTGGAACTCTACTTACCGAAAGATCAGCCAGAAGAAATGAAAGCCGACGTGGTGGTCGCTAACATCCTTGCAGGCCCATTACGTGAACTGGCACCGTTAATCAGCGTCCTGCCGGTTTCAGGCGGTTTGCTGGGCCTTTCCGGTATTCTGGCAAGCCAGGCAGAGAGCGTTTGTGAAGCTTATGCCGATAGCTTCGCACTGGACCCGGTCGTGGAAAAAGAAGAGTGGTGCCGTATTACCGGTCGTAAGAATTAACCTTCGCATCGCCGTAGGGTGACGCGGGGCGAAGTGCGAGCAAGCTCACAAAAGGCACGTAAATTTGCCGATTATTTACGCAAATTTGCGTGCCAAAATTTTCATTCATAAAGAAAAATTGAGAACTTACTCAAATTTCTTTGAGTGTAAATTTTAGTCACTATTTTCTAATATGATGATTTTTATGAGTAATTATCGCACCACGCTCATTTTAAATGCAATTCTTTGATCCATCTCAGAGGATTGGTCAAAGTTTGGCCTTTCATCTCGTGCAAAAAATGCGTAATATACGCCGCCTTGCAGTCACAGTATGGTCATTTCTTAACTCATGCGCATCGGACAATATCAGCTCAGAAATCGCCTGATCGCAGCGCCCATGGCTGGCATTACAGACAGACCTTTTCGGACGTTGTGCTACGAGATGGGAGCCGGATTGACAGTATCCGAGATGATGTCTTCTAACCCACAGGTTTGGGAAAGCGACAAATCTCGTTTACGGATGGTGCACATTGATGAACCCGGTATTCGCACCGTGCAAATTGCTGGTAGCGATCCGAAAGAAATGGCAGATGCAGCACGTATTAACGTGGAAAGCGGTGCCCAGATTATTGATATCAATATGGGTTGCCCGGCTAAAAAAGTGAATCGCAAGCTCGCAGGTTCAGCCCTCTTGCAGTACCCGGATGTCGTTAAATCGATCCTTACCGAGGTCGTCAATGCAGTGGACGTTCCTGTTACCCTGAAGATTCGCACCGGCTGGGCACCGGAACACCGTAACTGCGAAGAGATTGCCCAACTGGCTGAAGACTGTGGCATTCAGGCTCTGACCATTCATGGCCGTACACGCGCCTGTTTGTTCAATGGAGAAGCTGAGTACGACAGTATTCGGGCAGTTAAGCAGAAAGTTTCCATTCCGGTTATCGCGAATGGCGACATTACTGACCCGCTTAAAGCCAGAGCTGTGCTCGACTATACAGGGGCGGATGCCCTGATGATAGGCCGCGCAGCTCAGGGAAGACCCTGGATCTTTCGGGAAATCCAGCATTATCTGGACACTGGGGAGTTGCTGCCCCCGCTGCCTTTGGCAGAGGTTAAGCGCTTGCTTTGCGCGCACGTTCGGGAACTGCATGACTTTTATGGTCCGGCAAAAGGGTACCGAATTGCACGTAAACACGTTTCCTGGTATCTCCAGGAACACGCTCCAAATGACCAGTTTCGGCGCACATTCAACGCCATTGAGGATGCCAGCGAACAGCTGGAGGCGTTGGAGGCATACTTCGAAAATTTTGCGTAAACAGAAATAAAGAGCTGACAGAACTATGTTCGAACAACGCGTAAATTCTGACGTACTGACCGTTTCTACCGTTAACTCTCAGGATCAGGTAACCCAAAAACCCCTGCGTGACTCGGTTAAACAGGCACTGAAGAACTATTTTGCTCAACTGAATGGTCAGGATGTGAATGACCTCTATGAGCTGGTACTGGCTGAAGTAGAACAGCCCCTGTTGGACATGGTGATGCAATACACCCGTGGTAACCAGACCCGTGCTGCGCTGATGATGGGCATCAACCGTGGTACGCTGCGTAAAAAATTGAAAAAATACGGCATGAACTAAAGTCAAGCTGTAACGGCATGAAATTAAAGGGGCTATTTCAGTCCCTTTACTTTTTGTTGCAACCGTACTGACAACCCTTATGGTGTTTGCGCGCCATCTATCATCATGCTTCGCTGCCTTACTGCTTGTTGCTGTCGTAGTTGCTGTATCACCTTCCGGGCTAATGCATCTTCATTCATACCAGGTTCTGCCTTCACGCTGATGTGGTACTGGTCGTTGCTATGCACCGTAGTGCCACCAGAGCGGTTGGCCAGTGCAGGTGACGGCAGGGCAGCACCAGAGGCAGTGGTTGCTGCTGGCTGCTGTACATCGTCGCGGAATGGTGCGGTAAAGAAATCTTTGGTTTTCTGCCACGCACCACCAGCAACATCAGACACGGCGTTTTTAAACTCCAGTGCCTTGTTGGTCAGGTTGCCGATGTTGTCAGACACCCACAGAATCTTATCAATCAGGAACGTGATCGGTGCGGTCACAAGCTCGATGCCAGCCGCCAGAGTCTTACCGAACGTCATCCCCATTTTACCGGCCTTATCCAGTTCCTCGCCACTGTACTTGACCGGCTCGGTCAATGACGTGAACCAGTTGAAAACCGTCTTAACCGCAGCACCCACACCATCAATGACAGGTTTCAGCGGCCCCATGCGTTCATAAAGGCGGCTCAGAGCGTCGCTAAGCGGTTCCAGCCCGGATTTGATGCCTTCACCCACTCCGCCAAAGAAAGCCTTCACACCAGCCCAATGGCGGTAAATCTGATAACCTGCCAGCGCCAGGCCAGCTACGGCAGCACCCACGCCAGTGGATATGAACGCCGCACCAACGGCACGAATGCCGGTAGCCACCGCAGGCAGGCCACGAGTGCTGGCCAGAACGGCAGATGCGTTCATGCGGGCAAACAGGCTGGACATCTGCAACACTCCACCTTTCAGGAAAGTGAAGCCGAACTGCGCCGCCAGGGTGGCCACACGCAGGGACGTGAGCGCCATCGCTGTGCCCACCACGGCTTTGGTCAGGCCAGGGTGTTCCGCCGCGAAGTTCGCCACAACAGTTGTGATGCGGCCAATGCCTTTGGCTGCGTCATTGACGGTCGGTAGCAGGACGGTGCCGATATTGTCAGCCACGTCAGCTGTGCGGTTACGAAGGATAACCATCTGCGCGTTGGTGGTGTTGACGGTGTTCTGGAATTCCTTCTGCACACTGCCTTTGGACATTTCGCCATTAGCCTGGTGCAACGCCTCGCCAAACTTGTCCATGTTGGCTGCCAGTTTGGAGATAGAACCAACGTGTTCCTGCCCGAAGATGGACACTAGGATGCCGGATTTCTTGTAATCTGGCAGCTTGTTCACCGTCTTCATGAAGTTTTCGATGGTCTTGACGCTATCCAGTTGCATGGATTTCGCCACTTCCTGCGCGGAATAACCCAATTCCTTGAACGCTTCGCGCGCAGATTTCGTGGATTTGCTGCCCAGCGTCATCTTGGAAACAAGCGCCTTCACTGACGTTGCAGCAGTGTCTGCGCTTTCACCCATAGAAATCAGCGTGGTGCCGATTGCTGCCATATCGTTGGCAGTGAGTTTGGCGAGGGAGGCGGAACCACCAACACGCTGTAGGAAGTCGATAAGCTCACCGCCTTTAACGGTGTTTTGGTCGTCCAGGTAATTAATAGCATCACCAAGGCGCACAAGCTCAGCTTGAGTAAGTCGATAAACATTCTGGATTTTGCCCATATTGTCTGCGACTTCTTCCGGGTTCAGTTCCAAGGCGCTGGCCAGTTTGGCCACGTTCCGGGTGAACCCCAGGATTTGGTCGCCAGCTACGCCCATGCGCAGCCCTGCTGTGGCCATGTCAAACAGGTCGTTTGTGGCCAGTGGAATTTCGTGCCCAAGGTCAGCAACGGCCTTGCGCATTTCCCAAAACTTCGCCGTCAGGTTGCCCGCTGCATCGCGTGCGCCGTCCAGTTGTTTGGCAATGCCAATGGCGTGCTGTTCACGATCGGCAGCAATCTTGATGGGTGCGGCAACGGCAGCGCCAGCCATAACGGTATCGATAATCTGCCCGCGTAGCTGTGCCTGCTTCGCCAGGTTTTCCGCACTGGCGCGTTGCACTCTGTTTAAACGCTCTTGCGCAGCGCGAAGGCGTTCCACCTGGCCGACAACAGCCTGGTAACGCTCTTTCATGCGCCCGACCATTGCACCATCCTGCGCATAACGCTTCATAGCGTCGTTAAGCTGGCGCTGTTCGCGCGACATGTGCTTAATCGCTGCGCCAATCTTTATGGTGGATTTCTCCACCGTACCAAACGCACCACGGAGGCTGCCGGAAACGGCACCCCCGATGGTGATTGTGGCGTTCAACTTCTTATTGGCCATAATAATTTGTCTCTGAAAGAATTAATTAAGTAGATTTTCTGCCAGGGTGTGTTCACCAGCAGCCCGCAGGGCGGCAGCAGCCAGTTGCAGGGCGCATTCGGTGCGATGTTTACGCTGTGCCTGCATTCCCTCCGCTGTTTCGCAAACCATAACTTTGGGCAGGACCATATCCACCAGTTCAGGCCAGGGGTTTGTTCCTTCCGGTTTTGTGTGAATACGGTCCAGCATGGTGCCCCCTTATGCGGTTTTGCTTTCTGTTGGTTTGTCGTTGGCGGTGATGTCGCGCATCCCAAACGTGATACCTTTCCAGGACTTCATCGCGCCGCTAAGGTTCTTGAGCGCCAACTTTTGTGCGTCGGTCAGTTGGCTTGCGTTGTTCTTCGTCATCTTGTCGGCTACGCCGATGACGTTCAGAACGGCTTCATAAATGTTGTTGTTGGTTGCCATTCTTATGCGCTCCGCACCAGGATAGCGCCGCGCTTCACTGCCTGGCGCTTGGCCCGTTCACCGGAACTGATGCGGCTGGATGGTTGCCACTTCTTGCGTTCCAGGGTGGATGCGTGGCTTTCCGCTTCGTCACGCATGATGCGGCCCGCTTCATCGGTCATGTGTTCGAATGCGTTTAAACGGTTACGAAGATTTGCCAGCAGGTCGGCTGCTTCGTAGCTGATAGGGTTTTTCTCTGAAATGGTTTGGAAACGCTTTGTTTCGCTAAGGATCAAACGCGCTTCTTCTTTCATTGATTCGTACAGGTCGTGATTTTTCATAGTCTTGCCCGCTAAGAATGATGTGAGGGTTATTGTGGTTTTTCACCTCCAGGATGACCACCAACCTGGTTCCAGCATCCATCGTCTGAGGAACGATGAAGGTTAAATTTGGCCGGTTATTTGGGGCACAGGGAACCGGTGAAACCTGTATTCTTGGCCATTATTTGCCGTTCAGCCCGCTACTCAGAAACTTTTCAATCACCTGGCTGCGTGAAGGGCGGATACCTGTTCTGCGTTCCAGTTTGGCTTGCTCTCTTTCGACCTGGCGCACCAGGTCAGGGGCGAGGCGTACCGTTACGTGCTGGCGTGTTTCTTGTCGTTTCATGGCTTAGTACCTGTTCATCCAGCTTTCGCGCTTCTGTTTCGGGCGCTGCTCGCGGTAGTGACTGCGCACCAGGGAAGCGAGGTAATTCACGGCGCGTTCAATCTGGTACTGCTTAAGCTCCGGGTAAGCCTTGCGAATCCATTTTTCAGCAGCGTCATCGCTGTAGATGAATCCTGACCAGCCAACCGGCTGCACTACGATGCGCGGTGTGTTTTCATCACCGTGGCGCACATACATGGCCACACCTTCGATAGCTGCCAGGATTTCACCCGGCAGGGCAGCGCGCTCCGCTGCCGCTTTTTTGCTGCCCCACCACATGATCAAGCCTTCCAGAACATAGTTGAGTCAGGCACAAGTGCGGATGCGTTCACCCAAACCACCACTTCAACCGCACCATTCAGCACGCGTCTGGCGGTGACGCGAATTTCATCATCCAGGGCAACGGCTGCATTGCCGAAAGCGCCAATGATTGTGCTGGAAGTCTGGCCGCTGATTTCAGCGCGTACACCGTAGGCACGCAGAACGCCGTCTTGCAGTTCCAGGCCGGTGCAATCACCGCCAACAATGGCTTTAACTTCATCAAAGCGCAGGTTTTTGGCTGCAATCTTCTGTGCCACTGCTGTGAATGACGGGCTGGTAAGGTTTTCCGCTACGCTTTCCAGGTGGTTCAGCAGTACGAAGTCAGAAAGATCAGCTATGCCGCGCTCAATGGCGGTGTTGACCACTTCCAGCGTGGTATCGTCTGCGAAGTCGTGTTTCATCTGCTTGCGGCTAAGGGTGTAGCCAACGCCGTAAGCTGGTGCGTTGTTGTGATTGAACGCTGATACCAGGTAAGGCAGGCCGCTCATGGTGATTTCTTCGCCGTCAGCCACTTTGGCGAACTTGCCAGGGCGGATGACAACGAAGCGGTCAGCCACTTCGCGGCCAGTCGTTGCGCCGGTTTTGCCGGTCGGTTGCGTGGTCATCGGGCCAGGAATGCGGATGATTTCAGCGCCTGCCTGTGCCACCAGTGAATGTTCAGCCAGCACAGCGTTGATGGTTGTCTGTTTGCCGCCTTTCGGGGATAAAACGTCATTCATGGACAGGTAGCGAACTGCTGCAGGTTCCACAGGGATGAATTGAGTAATTTCACCGTTGGCGTCAGTGCGAATGTGGCCGCCCTGGTGGTTCAACGCGTCGTTGATAAGTTGAGATAAAACGTTCATTAAAAATGCTCCGGTTGTTGTGCGATAAATCGCCTGGAATGACTTAAAGATATACAGTAACCAGACCGAACACAATAGCCACAATGTGAGATTTTTAATGTAAAATCAGTAAGTTATAACCCTGAATACTTGCAAATAACCTGGCATAATCCGGCGTAATCGATATTTACACATCTTTACAATTCAGCGTGTGTAAAACGTGTTCGCTTTATTTTGCAATCGCGCACGTATGGTGCCAGTGCTTTGATAGGATTCACATAAATGATTGATTTACTTGACGTAATCATAAAGTGAGTTTTGTAGGGGCACGCACAACGCGAATTACGCGGGACCAATGCCCCCGCAGGCTGTACCCCCCTCGGAAGTACCTTGACTTTTTTGGCAGCAGATGGCGATGACACCTAATGTCACCATGACGGCGTTATGTTGGAAAGGTGTCATTAGGTGTCATAGCGGGAAACACGCTGATTATTAAAGAAAAATACAAACAAGATACTGTAATGAATGACACCTGTGACACCATGACACCCATTTCTATAAAGTATAACGACCACTGTTACATTATTACAGTGGTCGTTATTTTCTTTAAAAATGCTGTCATAGGTGTCATAGGTGTCATTAGTAATGTCGCAACCCTTGCGGGTTATGGCTTGAGAACAATGACACCTACCATGACACCTTATAAATTAATGACACCTAGGCGTCACTTTGAAAATAAAAAAAGCCCCGGCATTCGCCAGGGTAATGGGCAACAACTGTTGTGATGTTATGATCGGATGAACGGCAAGATTTCAGCGGAATCCACTACCCTTATGCGGTAGCTGCATAGCAGGTTTTCACCCAACTTGGCCAGTTCCTGCTGCACCTCTGGCAGCCTATTGCGAGCATGGTCTACCGCTTCCTGTTCAGTGGCGAAACCCTCCATAATTTCGGTTTCGGTGTAGGTGCCGTGTTCCGGGTCAAAAGCAATGATATATGCGCGATAACTCATAGTATTACCTCAAAACTGGTGGTTAGGCCCATCAAAATAGCGATGGTCTTGCTGTCCAAAAACTTTCGGTGGCATTAGGTAAAAACGCCCTTTACTTGTTCTACGTGCATCCCTTCCTGTCAGTTTTCGCAGAATGTTACCGCACTGCGTTGCCTGGGATTTTGTTGGCCGATCCTGCCCAATAGACAACAGAACATCCGTTGCAGTCATTTCTATATATGCAGCCAGGCGATCACTGTTCCAATCAAAACGCGCCAATATCATTTCTTCAATCGGGTCAGTTTGCCCGTGCTGTTCGTTCACGACTTCCAGCATGGCTTCTTCATCACGGTCCAGCCACCAGCGTTCACCTGCTTCAAACCAGGAAAGAACTTCGGCCCATAATTGTTGTGTGTCTATGCCATGCTCGTAGTTAACGGCAGTTACAGGAATGGTCCACCAGCGAACGTTCCCGGTGTCATCGGCCAGGAAGTGTTTCGGGTTCACTGACGCAAAAAACACGGTGCGGCGCTGGTACTTCGATTCAAGCCGGTCATAAGGGCGGCGCAGGTCATCACGGTCCTGGCTGATAAATGCTTTGAGCTTGGCAATATCCGCCTTGCGAAACGTCGCATCCAATTCGCCTAGCTCAACAAGCCAGTGACTAATTGCGCTGGCCACGCTGTCTTTATTGCCGGGGTCAATAGTTGCTCCCACCTTAACCAGGTTGCGATTGTCAGGGGGCAGAAGCGCTTTAAACCATGCTGTTTTACCCAGTGACTGCTCGCCCTGGAAAACCAGCACGCCTTTGGACCAGAAACCCGCTTCTAAGTAAGCAGCCGCCACGGCAGACAGCAACCAACGACGCACCAGCATGGCCAGCAGATCGCGACTGTAGTCATCTGGCGTGCTGATAGTATTCAGCAGGTCTGCAAATCGGCTTCGTCCATCCCATTCACGTTGATTGATGAAATCCCTGACAGGATTATAAGTATTGCGCACAGCGATAGTTTTGATATGACCTTCAATATTACTCATTGGTAACCGGTTCAGTGCGGCGAGGCTTAAAATTTCACTCACAGCGCAGTTATCGCGAGCATCTGAACCGCCACTAACGCCAGGTACTAAAACCTCAACGTCCTTGCTAATCTCATTATATTTTGCAGAAATGCTGTAGTTATCTAATAGACGTTCAACATTAGGGCGTGTGTTTAAAGGCTGGCCATTGCTTCCAATATTTGGCCAGGTTGTCATTAATACAGGAGCCATATCGTGAATGTCTTTTACAGTTGCTGCGGCGGTTGCTCGTTCTTCTTTGCGCAGCATGCCCACCAGGCTTTCACCGCGTAGGGCGGCGTCTCTAAGCCTGTCCATGTTCCATTTTTCCGGTTCACGGTCAGTAATGCCTTTAAATAAACGGGCTTCCTTAACTCCAGCCACTGCCAGCTTGTCAGCAATAGTGCTGATTTGAAGTTGCTTAATATCACCAGCCAGATATACCCGCGCAGACCGGCGACCATCGTCGATAATTCGTAGATTATCTAAATCATCCAGTTGTCTTGGCCCAAGATAGACAGGAGGAGTAGTGTCACCGGCAACTTGTTTACCCATTCCTTCTTCCCAGCCCTTGGCATGGCTCCAAGCGTCAGAACCGGCAAAAATAATTGCTTCCGTAAAAGGGTCTTTAGGTAATAGCTTAACGTTAGGCGCGTTTCTCATATCGCACCCCGCGTTTTAACTCCAGATACATCGCCCATGATTCAGAATCGCTGATTCGAAACGGCACCAGGCTATCAGCCATAGCGGCGTGACGTGAAACAATAGTCCACGGGCGGTTTACACCTTCGCGAATGCATGCTTGCAACAATAATTGTGCTGCCGCCATACGCTGGGCGGTAAGTTCGCCAACGGTTAACTGGCGCTGTGGGTTACGCAACAGGCTGTTATAGCGACTGATAGCCTGATTTACGGTTGTTTTCTTCATAAGCCACCTCAGCGCTGTACTGGCTGGCGGCTTTCAAGCCACGCCATAACATCTTTGCGCCGCCAGGCCACGCGTTTTGGCCCTAATTTTATGCAATTAGGAAACGTGCCAGCCTGGATATAGCGCCAGATAGTCATGCGGGATAATGTTGTTAGTGTTGTGACTTGCTTAGCAGTCAGTAATTCCATCTTACGGCCCTCAAAACATGGCCGGTGGATATGTGGTCTGTAATGATTTATGATTATGTTGCGTTAACAAAGAACGCGACCATTACAGCCTTCACCGGCTTTTTGGTATTAAGGGGTTCGGTTTTCTGTTTGGCGACGTGAACCGATCCCCGCCTTATTCAAGCCCTCAGTTCTGCTGGGGGCTTTTTATTACTACATGACAATAATACTCAAATTGTATCAGCAGTAAATACCCTTTAAATTCATAAACTTAACTGCAAATAACGCTACATAACTCTATATAATCATCAATTTTTAATTATCTGATTTTAAAAGGTTTATTTTTTCTAAATATTTTATCCATTTGTCCAAGGCTAACCGTTTTTCCGGGATGTACTGGCTACGGTTGTACACCGCCATCACTCCTGGCATTGAGTGGCCCAGCAACTGTTCAACCACATGCGGGGCTATCCCCAAGTTATTTAGACTGGTGGCAAAAGTGCGGCGCAGGTCATGCAACGTCCACGGCGTTGAATGCTCTAATCGTCTGTATAAGATACGCCCCCACTGGCTGACAGCTTCGGGTTTCTTCATTTCACCAAGCAGCATTCCGCTATCAAGATGATTTTGGCGTAGCTGTAAAATAAATGGCTGTATAGATTCAGGCACGGGTCTGATGATTTTCTCCCCACCCTTGCTATGTTCTCGCGGAACTGTCCAAATCCATTCTTTCACGTTCCATTCCGACCATGTCGAAAGACGAATTTCTTGTGTTCTTGCACCAAACACTATTAGCAATTTTAAAAGCGCGGTGTAGTAAGGTAGAAACGCATATTCGCTTTTTAGCGCATTCCAAAGGCCACTAAGTTCTTCAGAAGTTAAAACACGATCACGTTTTGACTGCTTTCTTCCAACATCAGTAACTTTGATATCCTCCAGCGCATCACTGTAAACATCGTGCAGCCTGCGGTTGTGAATCAACGCCTGCTTGCAGTTACCTAATATGTAGCCGCTTGCTACCGGCGCGACTTTTTTGATTCTGCTAAATGTCTCCATCCATCTTGCTTTAGAGCACTGTTCAAGTGGCAATTCGCCGATGAAAGGATAAATATGTCTTTCGAATTGGCGTCTATGCCTTTCAAAGTTGACCCGGTTTTCCGCCGCGTACTCATTAATCCAGCGTTCCAATGCTTCCCTGATAGTGACAGGTTTCATGGTTTTTGCTGACTCTTGGTCAAACTGGTCTTTAGGATCTAGATTATGAGCAAGCCACCGTTTGCATTGGTCGCGTTTCACCCTCGCCTCAGCAAGAGATAAGGCAGGATACTTGCCCAGCACTAGCGTCAAAGTATTGGCGCTTTTATGCTTATTCTTATAACGGAACAACCATTGGATGTTATTGGCCGGTCTCTTCTCGCCATCAAGGATTTTGCGCCTTGATGGTGTAACGCGAACAGAAAGGCTGCCACCGTCAGCAACATCAAAAGGTTTTTCGATGACTTTGCGGGTTAACGCACGCAATTGAACATCTGAGAGTTTATTTTCGGCCATAGAGTTAATGACAACCTTTTTGACAACTGTATGCAGGGAGTAACTGATAACTGATGATACAATGCGAGCCAATAAAAGATAAATATCTCTTTCCGAATCAATTATTTATGATGAATACAAATTATCTAGAGTGATAATAAATTACGTATAATGACTCTGTATTTTACAATACGGCATGAACTAATTCAGGTTAGCTAAATGCTTGATTAAAAAGGCGCTACTCGGCATGGGGAAGCGCCTTTTTTATAGGTGTCACAAAGGGAGTGACCATGAGAACAGGATGTGAACCGACCCGGTTTGGTAATGAAGCTAAGACCATTATTCACGGTGATGCCCTTGCCGAACTTAAAAAGCTACCTACTGAAAGCGTCGATCTGATCTTTGCCGACCCACCGTATAACATCGGTAAAAATTTTGATGGTCTGATCGAAGCCTGGAAAGAAGATCTGTTTATCGACTGGCTGTTTGAAGTGATTGCAGAGTGCCACCGCGTTCTGAAAAAGCAGGGCAGCATGTACATTATGAACAGTACGGAAAACATGCCCTTTATCGATCTCCAGTGCCGCAAGCTTTTTACCATCAAAAGTCGCATCGTCTGGTCATATGACAGTTCTGGAGTACAGGCGAAAAAACACTACGGCTCCATGTACGAACCCATCCTGATGATGGTGAAAGACGCAAAGAACTACACATTCAACGGTGATGCTATTCTGGTAGAAGCCAAAACCGGATCGCAGCGCGCGTTGATCGATTATCGCAAAAATCCTCCACAGCCATACAATCATCAAAAAGTACCGGGTAACGTCTGGGATTTTCCGCGCGTGCGTTATTTAATGGATGAATATGAGAACCACCCGACGCAAAAACCGGAAGCCTTACTGAAACGCATTATTCTCGCCTCTTCCAACCCAGGCGATATCGTTCTCGACCCGTTTGCCGGTAGCTTTACTACCGGTGCCGTAGCCATCGCCAGCGGACGAAAATTCATTGGTATTGAGATCAACAGCGAGTACATCAAAATGGGGCTTCGACGGCTGGATGTCGCGTCGCATTACTCCGCGGAAGAACTGGCGAAAGTGAAAAAAAGAAAGACGGGCAACAGGTCAAAACGATGCCGGGTTAGCGAAGTTGACCCCGATCTCATTGCAAAGTAAAGGAAGTGTAAGCCTGGTTTTCAGATTATTCATTTCGTGTATATTTCCTGCCAGACTTGGTTAAACATGCACAGGCTCAGGTAATGATTCGCAAGTATTGGTGGCTCGTCGTTTTCGCTGTCTTCGTTTTTCTGTTTGATACTTTACTGATGCAGTGGATTGAACTGCTGGCAACAGAAACAGACAAATGCCGTAATATGAACTCAGTTAATCCACTAAAACTGGTTAACTGTGACGAACTGAATTTTCAGGACAGAATGTGAATTTACATGACACTTAATTCATTCGTTTGATGAATTAATTTCGTTATGTTTTCATCTGGCATGAACATTCTTAATACGTTATCGACCAGCGCGGGTGCTTGTTTATAAAGATCATAACCCGCCATATTCATTAACCAGTTTTGAACAATTCCGCTGAAGGCACCATCAATAATAATCATCACAACATCTAAATCGAGGTTATTTGCTACACAACCTTGTTGCTGACACGCCTGCAATACTTCGCGGAGAGTCTGCGGATTAAAGCCCATCTTTTCGCGTATCACTCCCTCGGCCAGCATCTCATCATTAAATTCACATTTGTGATATAAGATTTTCAGCAACGCCTGCTGGCGGGGAATTTTGGCAATATATTGCAAGCCGACAATCAATTTTTCACGCAATTGTTGAAACGGGTCATGCTCTAATCCAGCCGTCAAGTGTTCCTGGATTAACTCCCGCAATGAAGGCTGTTGCAACCACATCTCATTAAACAGTTGGGTCTTGTTCTCGAAGTGCCAGTAGATAGCGCCACGCGTAACGTTAGCGGCATCGGCAATGTCGTTGAGCGTCGTCTTGCTTACGCCATGTTGCGCAAACTGGGCGATGGCAGTTTCAATCAGTTCTTGCCGGGTCTTCAGAGCTTCGGCTTTGGTTCTTTTTGCCATGATTAATTATTCAGGAAATAAATATATTCGACACAGGGTGAGAAAATAGCGAAGGTTAATCTATCATCTAATGTGTATTTATACGAGAGGGTAACATTGAGTTGCTATAAATCGTCAAATAAATAATATATATTATTTACCTAAAATACATTCGCCACATGAATATATATTTCAATTTACGAGGTTTTAATTCTACCTCTTTCAACCCGCGTCAAAATAAAACAGTAGAATATTAATCTTTTTTTGTGTTTATGTGCCTTGAGACGCCAGTATTCATAACTATTCCTTACATCGACGAATGATAATTTGTAGGATAGCAAACTGTATTTTTCTTTCTGCGAGTTAACGCGTTGCCTTTCTGGGTAAATAACGCGCTTTTGGTTTTTTGAGGAATAGTAATGACGAAACATGCCAGGTTTTTCCTCCTGCCCTCCTTTATTCTGATCTCCGCGGCTTTAATCGCCGGTTGTAACGATAAGGGAGAAGAGAAAGCTCACGTCGGTGAACCGCAGGTTACCGTTCATATTGTGAAAACGGCCCCGTTAGAAGTTAAGACTGAATTACCAGGCCGCACCAATGCTTACCGTATAGCCGAAGTTCGCCCACAGGTTAGCGGGATCGTACTGAATCGTAATTTCACTGAAGGCAGCGATGTACAAGCAGGCCAGTCCCTGTACCAGATCGATCCCGCGACCTATCAGGCAAATTATGACAGCGCGAAAGGCGAACTGGCGAAAAGTGAAGCCGCCGCCGCCATCGCGCATTTGACGGTAAAACGTTACGTTCCGCTCGTGGGTACGAAATACATCAGCCAGCAGGAGTACGACCAGGCCATTGCTGATGCTCGCCAGGCCGATGCCGCCGTGATTGCCGCAAAAGCCACAGTCGAAAGCGCTCGCATCAATCTCGCTTATACCAAAGTGACTGCGCCAATTAGCGGACGTATCGGCAAATCGACCGTGACCGAAGGCGCTCTTGTCACTAATGGGCAAACGACTGAACTGGCGACTGTCCAGCAGCTCGATCCTATCTACGTTGATGTGACCCAATCCAGCAACGATTTTATGAGGCTGAAGCAATCCGTAGAGCAAGGAAATTTGCATAAGGAAAACGCCACCAGCAACGTAGAGTTGGTCATGGAAAACGGTCAAACCTATCCCCTGAAAGGTACGCTGCAATTCTCTGATGTGACCGTTGATGAAAGCACCGGCTCCATAACCCTACGTGCTGTCTTCCCTAACCCGCAACATACGCTTTTGCCGGGTATGTTTGTGCGTGCACGGATTGATGAAGGCGTCCAACCTGACGCCATTCTTATCCCGCAACAAGGCGTTAGCCGCACACCGCGTGGTGATGCAACCGTGCTGATTGTTAACGATAAAAGTCAGGTGGAAGCGCGCCCTGTCGTTGCCAGTCAGGCGATTGGCGATAAATGGTTGATTAGCGAAGGTCTGAAATCTGGCGATCAAGTCATTGTCAGCGGCCTGCAAAAAGCGCGTCCGGGAGAGCAGGTTAAAGCCACTACCGATACCCCCGCAGATACTGCATCGAAGTAAGGTAATCTGACATGGCAAACTTTTTTATTCGACGACCGATATTTGCATGGGTGCTGGCCATTATTCTGATGATGGCGGGCGCACTGGCGATCCTACAATTGCCCGTCGCTCAGTATCCAACCATTGCACCGCCTGCGGTTTCTGTTTCGGCAAACTATCCAGGTGCTGATGCGCAGACCGTGCAGGATACGGTGACGCAGGTTATCGAACAGAATATGAATGGTATCGATAACCTAATGTATATGTCCTCCACCAGCGATTCCGCCGGTAGCGTGACAATTACCCTTACCTTCCAGCCCGGGACCGATCCTGATATCGCGCAAGTGCAGGTGCAGAACAAACTCCAGCTCGCCACGCCGTTGCTGCCGCAGGAAGTTCAGCAGCAGGGGATCAGTGTTGAAAAGTCCAGTAGCAGCTATTTGATGGTGGCGGGCTTTGTCTCTGATAACCCAGACACCACACAGGACGATATCTCGGACTATGTGGCTTCTAACGTTAAAGATACGCTTAGCCGTCTGAATGGCGTCGGTGACGTACAGCTTTTCGGCGCACAGTATGCGATGCGTATCTGGCTGGACGCCGATCTGCTAAACAAATATAAACTGACACCGGTTGATGTGATTAACCAGTTGAAGGTACAGAACGATCAGATCGCTGCCGGACAGTTGGGCGGAACGCCAGCGTTACCAGGGCAACAGTTGAATGCCTCGATTATTGCTCAGACGCGGTTAAAAAATCCGGAAGAATTCGGCAAAGTGACCCTGCGCGTAAACAGTGACGGCTCGGTGGTGCGTCTGAAAGATGTCGCACGGGTTGAACTTGGCGGTGAAAACTATAACGTTATCGCTCGCATCAACGGAAAACCGGCGGCGGGCCTGGGGATTAAGCTGGCAACCGGCGCGAATGCTCTCGATACCGCGAAAGCCATTAAGGCAAAACTGGCGGAATTACAGCCATTCTTCCCGCAGGGAATGAAGGTTCTCTACCCTTATGACACCACGCCATTCGTCCAGCTTTCTATTCACGAAGTGGTAAAAACGCTGTTCGAAGCCATTATGCTGGTGTTCCTGGTGATGTATCTGTTCTTGCAGAATATGCGAGCAACGCTGATCCCCACCATTGCGGTACCCGTGGTGTTGTTAGGGACGTTTGCCATCCTCGCCGCTTTTGGTTACTCCATCAACACACTAACGATGTTCGGGATGGTGCTTGCCATCGGGCTGCTCGTCGATGATGCGATAGTGGTGGTGGAGAACGTCGAGCGCGTGATGATGGAGGATAAGCTCCCGCCAAAAGAAGCGACGGAAAAATCAATGTCGCAAATTCAGGGCGCACTGGTGGGTATCGCGATGGTGCTGTCAGCGGTATTTATTCCGATGGCATTCTTCGGCGGTTCTACTGGGGCAATTTATCGCCAGTTCTCTATCACCATCGTTTCGGCAATGGCGCTTTCTGTTCTGGTGGCATTGATTCTTACCCCTGCGTTATGTGCAACGCTGCTTAAACCCGTCTCTGCTGAGCATCACGAAAATAAGGGCGGTTTCTTCGGCTGGTTTAATACCACCTTCGATCATAGCGTTAACCACTACACCAACAGCGTCGGCAAAATCCTCGGTTCCACAGGACGATATTTACTGATCTATGCGCTGATTGTTGCAGGAATGGTGGTGTTGTTTTTACGTCTTCCGTCTTCCTTCTTACCTGAAGAGGATCAGGGTGTCTTTCTGACCATGATTCAGTTACCCGCTGGCGCGACGCAAGAGCGGACGCAAAAAGTGTTGGATCAAGTGACGGATTACTATCTGAAAAACGAGAAAGCGAACGTTGAAAGTGTCTTTACGGTTAACGGCTTTAGCTTCAGCGGCCAGGCACAAAACGCCGGTATGGCCTTCGTCAGTCTGAAACCGTGGGAAGAGCGTAATGGTGATGAAAACAGTGCGGAAGCGGTAATCCATCGTGCCAAAATGGAATTGGGCAAGATCCGCGACGGTTTTGTCATTCCATTCAATATGCCAGCCATTGTTGAACTGGGCACGGCAACGGGTTTCGACTTTGAGTTAATTGATCAGGCTGGGCTGGGTCACGATGCCCTAACCCAGGCCCGTAACCAGTTGCTTGGTATGGCTGCGCAACATCCTGCCAGCTTAGTCAGCGTGCGTCCTAATGGCCTGGAAGACACCGCGCAGTTTAAACTGGAAGTTGACCAGGAAAAGGCGCAGGCATTAGGTGTTTCACTTTCTGACATCAATCAGACCATTTCAACGGCGCTGGGTGGGACTTACGTTAACGACTTCATCGACCGTGGTCGTGTGAAAAAGGTGTATGTTCAGGCGGATGCCAAATTCCGTATGCTGCCAGAAGATGTCGATAAACTTTATGTCCGCAGCGCCAACGGCGAAATGGTGCCATTCTCTGCCTTTACCACTTCACATTGGGTGTATGGCTCTCCGCGACTGGAACGCTACAACGGTCTGCCGTCAATGGAGATTCAGGGGGAAGCCGCGCCAGGAACCAGTTCCGGCGATGCCATGGCGTTGATGGAAAACCTTGCGTCAAAATTACCTGCGGGCATTGGTTATGACTGGACGGGTATGTCGTATCAGGAACGCTTATCGGGAAACCAGGCTCCCGCTCTGGTAGCAATTTCCTTTGTGGTTGTTTTCCTGTGCCTTGCTGCACTCTATGAAAGCTGGTCAATTCCTGTCTCGGTTATGTTGGTCGTGCCGTTAGGGATTGTCGGCGTGCTGCTGGCGGCGACACTCTTTAATCAAAAAAATGACGTCTACTTTATGGTGGGCTTGCTAACGACAATTGGCTTGTCGGCCAAAAACGCTATTTTGATTGTTGAGTTCGCTAAAGATCTCATGGAGAAAGAGGGTAAAGGTGTTGTTGAAGCGACACTGATGGCAGTACGTATGCGTCTGCGTCCTATCCTGATGACCTCTCTCGCCTTTATTCTCGGCGTATTACCGCTAGCTATCAGTAACGGTGCCGGCAGTGGCGCGCAGAACGCAGTGGGTATCGGGGTAATGGGAGGAATGGTCTCTGCAACGTTGCTGGCAATCTTCTTCGTACCGGTGTTCTTTGTGGTGATCCGCCGTTGCTTTAAAGGATAAATCTGAAACATAAAGGCGCTTTCGGGTGCCTTTGTTATTTTCAGTGAAACCCATAAAAATTAATAAGATATTCTTTTGCTCACTCTTTAAAAGCTTTCTATAGTTCCCGCTCCCTTCACTATTTTTACAATTCACATAATTTGTCATTATTCATTCCGCAAGATTTATAACCTCCGGTGATAAAATGGCATTCAGCTCGTTAATAAGAGAGTTAACTTATTAAACGTTAGCGTTTATTACTGAGGTAACACCATGAAAAGATTAATTCCTGTGGCATTGCTCACCGCATTGCTGGCGGGCTGTGCTCACGATTCGCCCTGCGTTCCGGTTTATGACGATCAGGGGCGTCTGGTTCACACCAATACCTGTATGAAAGGCACAACTCAGGATAACTGGGAAACGGCTGGAGCTATTGCTGGCGGAGCAGCAGCTGTTGCTGGCCTGACGATGGGGATCATCGCTCTGTCGAAATAACTGAACAGGGCGCGAAGTTTCGCGCTCTGTTTAACGATACAGTATCTTTACATAAGATAAAATATTGCTATATTCTGCTGGCTAATTCTCTGCTGATTTAGCATGTTATATCGCGTTATTTCGCTGCTTTCGAAATAACGCATCAATTTAACTTTCACACTTCTCACCAGAAATATACTCACGCTAACAATCATTATTCTGCTTAGTAAAACACGCGTAAATATTTTGCGCCAAAATGTGGCGCATGTTTCATTTTCGCACCATTGCGGGGCGCTGTTTTTATTATTTCCTGTCTACACTCAGCTTATTGCGACGCGAAATCGTGCGCAAAAGCTGGCACTACTTTTGCTTATAAGAGGATGGCCACAGACAGGTAAAAGACGTTTCCCAAACGTCCTATAACGATAATTTTCGCCTCACAGGAAGCATTATGAAAAAGATGATGATAGCCACACTGGCTGCCGCCAGCGTGCTGCTTGCCGTTGCAAATCAGGCGCATGCTGGCGCGACGCTTGATGCCGTACAGAAAAAAGGTTTTGTGCAATGCGGGATCAGTGATGGATTACCTGGGTTCTCTTATGCCGATGCTGACGGTAAATTTTCAGGTATTGATGTTGATATTTGTCGTGGTGTTGCCGCTGCTGTATTTGGTGACGACACGAAAGTGAAATATACCCCACTCACAGCAAAAGAACGCTTCACGGCTTTACAGTCAGGGGAAGTGGATTTGCTCTCCCGTAATACGACCTGGACTTCATCTCGCGACGCCGGGATGGGAATGGCATTTACTGGCGTCACTTATTACGACGGCATTGGCTTCCTGACGCACGATAAAGCGGGGCTAAAAAGCGCGAAAGAACTGGATGGCGCTACCGTCTGTATTCAGGCGGGTACTGATACCGAACTCAACGTTGCCGACTATTTCAAGGCAAACAATATGAAGTACACACCGGTGACTTTCGATCGCTCTGACGAATCAGCGAAGGCACTGGAATCTGGTCGCTGCGATACGCTGGCCTCGGATCAGTCGCAACTGTATGCCCTGCGCATCAAATTAAGCAACCCAGCTGAATGGATTGTCTTACCGGAGGTTATCTCTAAAGAACCGCTTGGGCCGGTAGTTCGTCGTGGCGATGATGAATGGTTCTCGATTGTACGCTGGACGCTTTTCGCCATGCTGAATGCTGAAGAGATGGGCATCAATTCCCAGAACGTTGATGAAAAAGCGGCTAATCCAGCAACGCCTGATATGGCACATCTGCTGGGTAAAGAAGGCGATTACGGCAAGGATCTGAAGTTGGATAATAAATGGGCCTATAACATCATCAAACAGGTGGGTAACTACTCGGAAATTTTTGAGCGTAACGTAGGTTCAGAAAGCCCGCTGAAAATTAAACGTGGGCAAAATAATCTCTGGAATAACGGCGGTATTCAGTACGCACCGCCCGTGCGTTAAGTCGGTGTGAGGTAACGAGCGTCGCGACGGCGGCGCTCTCTTCAGCGTTATGCTTTCCGAGGTTTCTATGTCTCATCGCCGCTCAACCGTTAAAGGCTCACTCTCCTTTGCCAACCCTACGGTTCGTGCCTGGTTATTCCAGATCCTTGCCATTGTTGCTGTTGTCGGCATTGTTGGTTGGTTATTTCACAACACTGTAACGAATCTCAATAATCGTGGCATTACTTCAGGTTTTGCCTTTCTGGATCGCGGCGCTGGCTTCGGTATTGTCCAGCATTTGATCGATTACCAGCAGGGCGACACCTACGGACGCGTTTTTATTGTCGGCTTACTCAATACGCTACTGGTTTCTGCATTGTGTATTGTGTTCGCTTCTGTTTTGGGCTTCTTTATCGGTCTGGCGAGACTTTCGGATAACTGGCTGCTACGAAAGCTTTCCACAATTTATATTGAGATCTTCCGTAATATTCCCCCGCTGCTGCAAATCTTCTTCTGGTACTTTGCCGTGTTGCGCAATTTGCCCGGACCACGCCAGGCTGTGAGCGCGTTTGATCTGGCCTTTTTGAGCAATCGTGGGCTTTATATTCCGTCACCGCAGCTGGGAGACGGATTTATTGCGTTTATCCTGGCTGTTGTTATGGCTATAGTCCTTTCTGTTGGGCTATTCCGCTTTAATAAAACATACCAGATAAAGACCGGACAACTGCGCCGCACCTGGCCGATCGCCGCAGTGTTGATCATTGGTTTGCCTTTACTGGCGCAATGGCTTTTTGGCGCAGCACTACACTGGGATGTCCCAGCCCTACGAGGCTTTAACTTCCGCGGCGGGATGGTTTTAATTCCTGAACTGGCAGCCTTAACGCTGGCACTTTCGGTTTATACCTCTGCATTTATCGCCGAGATTATCCGCGCTGGGATCCAGGCAGTGCCTTATGGTCAACATGAAGCGGCTCGGTCACTGGGATTACCCAACCCGGTTACGCTACGCCAGGTCATTATTCCCCAGGCATTGCGGGTGATTATTCCACCGTTAACCAGCCAGTATCTCAACATCGTCAAAAACTCCTCTCTTGCCGCCGCTATTGGCTATCCCGATATGGTTTCGCTGTTTGCCGGCACCGTGCTGAATCAGACGGGGCAAGCCATCGAGACGATAGCCATGACCATGTCGGTCTATCTGATTATCAGCCTGACTATCTCGCTGCTGATGAATATCTATAACCGCCGCATCGCGATCGTTGAACGCTAAGGAGTCATGATGACAAAAGTATTGCTGTCTCATCCCCCGCGCCCGGCGAGCCATAACTCAAACCGCGCGATGGTGTGGGTGCGAAAAAATCTGTTCTCCAGCTGGAGCAATAGCCTGCTGACTATTGGCTGCATATGGTTGATGTGGGAACTGATCCCACCGTTGCTGAACTGGGCATTTTTGCAGGCTAACTGGGTTGGCTCAACGCGTGCCGACTGCACAAAAGCCGGTGCCTGTTGGGTCTTCATCCACGAACGATTTGGTCAGTTTATGTATGGGCTTTACCCACACGACCAACGCTGGCGAATTAACCTCGCATTACTGATTGGGCTTGTGTCGATCGCACCAATGTTCTGGAAAATACTCCCGCATCGCGGTCGCTATATTGCGGCCTGGGCGGTGATTTACCCACTGATTGTCTGGTGGCTGATGTATGGCGGTTTTTTTGCTCTTGAGCGGGTTGAAACCCGGCAATGGGGCGGGCTGACGCTAACTTTAATTATTGCATCAGTTGGGATTGCGGGGGCGCTACCGTGGGGGATCTTACTGGCGTTAGGTCGCCGCTCCCATATGCCGATTGTGCGTATCTTATCGGTCATTTTTATCGAGTTCTGGCGCGGCGTACCGTTGATTACCGTATTGTTTATGTCTTCGGTCATGCTGCCGTTGTTTATGGCAGAAGGCACCAGTATCGACAAACTGATCCGCGCGCTGGTTGGCGTGATCCTGTTTCAGTCAGCATATGTTGCGGAAGTCGTGCGAGGCGGATTACAGGCACTGCCTAAAGGGCAGTATGAAGCGGCAGAGTCGCTGGCGTTGGGTTACTGGAAAACTCAGGGGCTGGTTATTCTGCCACAGGCGTTGAAGCTGGTAATTCCTGGGCTGGTAAATACCATCATCGCACTCTTCAAAGATACCAGCCTGGTGATCATTATCGGGTTGTTCGATCTTTTCAGTAGCGTTCAGCAGGCAACCGTTGATCCCGCCTGGTTGGGTATGTCGACGGAAGGGTATGTTTTCGCCGCGCTGATCTACTGGATCTTCTGTTTCAGCATGTCGCGCTATAGCCAGCATCTGGAAAAACGTTTTAACACCGGGCGTACACCGCATTGAGGACACTATGAGCCAAATTTTACTGCAACCTGCTAACGCGATGATTACGCTGGAAAACGTCAATAAATGGTATGGACAATTCCATGTTTTGAAAAATATAAATTTAACCGTGCAACCGGGAGAACGGATCGTTCTGTGTGGCCCTTCAGGTTCCGGTAAATCGACAACCATTCGTTGTATTAATCATCTGGAAGAACATCAACAGGGACGGATCGTGGTAGATGGCATCGAACTTAATGAAGATATCCGCAATATTGAGCGCGTCAGGCAGGAAGTGGGAATGGTCTTTCAGCATTTCAATCTCTTCCCTCATCTGACCGTTCTACAGAACTGTACCCTGGCACCGATTTGGGTACGCAAGATGCCTAAGAAAGAGGCTGAAGATCTGGCGGTGCATTACCTCGAGCGGGTGAGAATTGCCGAACATGCGCATAAGTTTCCCGGACAGATTTCAGGTGGTCAGCAGCAACGCGTTGCCATTGCGCGTTCGCTGTGTATGAAGCCGAAAATTATGTTGTTTGATGAGCCAACGTCGGCGCTCGATCCTGAGATGGTGAAAGAGGTGCTGGATACGATGATTGGGCTGGCGCAGTCGGGTATGACAATGCTGTGTGTAACACATGAGATGGGGTTTGCACGAACCGTCGCTGACCGGGTGATTTTTATGGATCGTGGGGAGATAGTGGAACAAGCTGCACCTGATGAGTTTTTTGCGCATCCTAAATCAGAGCGTACGAGGGCATTTTTATCGCAGGTAATCCATTAATTGAATGTTAGTTCGAAAAGCAAAAAGGCCATCCTTTCGGATGGCCTTTCGCTTGATTTGATGTCTGGCAGTTTATGGCGGGCGTCCTGCCCGCCACCCTCCGGGCCGTTGCTTCGCAACGTTCAAATCCGCTCCCGGCGGATTTGTCCTGGTTGGGAGAGTGTTCACCGACAAACAACAGATAAAACAAAAGGCCCAGTCTTCCGACTGAGCCTTTTGTTTTATTTGATGCCTGGCAGTTCCCTACTCTCGCATGGGGAGACCCCACACTACCATCGGCGCTACGGCGTTTCACTTCTGAGTTCGGCATGGGGTCAGGTGGGACCACCGCGCTACTGCCGCCAGGCAAATTCTTTTCTAATCTGCCGAACTTTAACCTAAAAAGTGGTGCTGATACCCAGAGTCGAACTGGGGACCTCACCCTTACCAAGGGTGCGCTCTACCAACTGAGCCATATCAGCACGCTAAATTTGATGCCTGGCAGTTCCCTACTCTCGCATGGGGAGACCCCACACTACCATCGGCGCTACGGCGTTTCACTTCT